>NZ_JAKEVZ010000019.1:0-62343 GCF_021491425.1 Mariniradius sediminis
CTGCATGCCTCACGGCAAACCAGCTTGCCACTTGCTTGGCTTCGGGACGTTACCCCCGCGCCTAGGGACTTTCACCCGTTGGAACGGCCAACTTTTTGACCTATATTCACCATTCAAGGCACACACAGCACCTACCCAAAAGTGGCGGTTCAGTGGTTAAATCAAGCTTTGTGCTTCTATCAAAGTTTCTGCTTGGTTGACTGTGAAGTGCTTCGAAATCGCCACCTTCGGGTAGCCGCAAACCGTTATATGCCACTTTAGGACGACACAGCAACAAGAAAAGAATGATAGTAATTGACGACATAATTGAATTAAAAACAATCAGGGAAACGGAACGACTTTCCTTTGCAACAAGATATTTAGTTCAAATCAGTTTTACTTTCGACTTGACAGTTGTTTCAAATGGCTTTCGCGGGACTTCACATTTTTGCGTAAGACGTGACCAAATAGAAATAATGTGTTCTGACTTGGCAATAATGAAGCAGGCAATGTCAGGTGACACTACACTTGAAGACAATGACAGTGACGCAAGTATAACTTTCCAAATGAAACCTCACGGACAGGTAATTGTGTATGGACAAGTTGGTGGCTCACACGAAGAGAATTACTTGAAATTCAGTTTTCAAACAGACCAGACTTGCATAGAGCCACTTTTGACAGACTTTCATAAACTACTCAAAAACGAAGAACCGACTAATCTTTATGAATCCATTGACCTAATATTATGGAATGACTGGGACCCAATTGGCATAAACGACATTGCACCAAGAGACGAATATCAAAGCTACACACCGACAATTTTTAAATTAAAAACAAGCGGAGCAGACAGCGAGACAATAGCAAAAACTTTGCACAAAATAGAAACAGAGACAATTGGTGTATTAGGTAATATTGACCATTGCAGACAAGTTGCAGACAAAATAGTTAACCTCAAATGACGGACAGAAAAGCGGCATATAACAGCACCTACCCAAAAGGCGGGGTTTCGTGTTCCAAAGACAGTTTTGTGGTTAATGGAAGTTTAGTTTTTCAAATCAAGTTTTGTGGTAAAAGTCCCGCCCTTCGGGTAGCTGCAAAACGTTAAGTATCCGCGAATCACTTTTTAACCCCCACCATCCATTGGTTGATTTGGAAGATGTTTTGGATAAGTCGGGAGAGTTTTTGGCGGAGGGGCATCTTGTAGCGCAGGAGGTTTCCCATTTTTTCGCCGAGGCCATGTGAATAATGCAGCTTAATTTCGAATCCGGCGTCTTCTCCCATTTTTGCGAGTAGTTCCTTTGGAAAAATAAGGGTATGCTCCAGTCCATCTATCACCAAAGGTACCTGAAGGCTGAGGTGCTTCATCCACTTGTAGCCCCGGTACAGCAGCGAGGACATGTCGGGCGTACCGACTGCTAGCGTACCGCCCGGCTTGAGGATGCGGTGCATCTCCTGGAAATAGGCCTTGGGGTCCAGCACATGCTCAATCACGTGGCTGATATGGACAAAATCAAAATACGCATCTGGAAAAGCCGCACTTTGTAGATCTCCCTTAAAGACCTTGACGGGAAATTTTCCTTCGACAAAATCTATCGCGCCTTGGTCATACTCTGTGGCATTCAGTTCGAAGCCGAGCCCCTGTGCATACGCCAAGCCCAAGCCCAAACCGCAGCCGACATCCAAGAACTTTCCAGCCTCTTGGTAAATGCTGAAATAAGGAGCCCTTTTCTTGATCTCCTCTGGATTCAGTTGGCTGATTTTCTCGATTTCTGCTTTGATCAGGTTCTTGTAATCGGTGGAATCGTAGATTTCCTTTTCGTAATAGTCGTTGTAGTATTTCTCTAGATCCTGTTGGTCAGCCATAGGATTGGCAAAAACCAATCCGCAGTCCCGGCACCTGGCCCGCGAGATATGTGGCCCGCTGCGGTACAGATCGATCGCGTCGCCGACGATGTTCTTGGATTGGCAGATGGGGCAGACGCGGTGGATGATCATGTTTTGGAATTGGCAGGTTGATGAAAAAGGAGCTTATCTAGGCGGCAGCAGTCTATCGATGGAGGGATCTATAGTAATGCCGTCCGTCAATCCTCTGAGGAGAGCTTTGGCTTTTTGGAATCTTCCCCGGAGGCAAAAATAGGCGAACCATCCGGAAAACTTCACGCCATGGTAACTAAACGCGCTCATTTTTCTCAGAAATCCATGAACATGCAATTTGATCTGGAAAACCTGATTTCGGGCGGTGAGGTAGATGACCGTTGGGCTAAGTGTGCCTTCAGTAGATTTTGACTTGGAAGAGCCAGCCACGGCATGGTAGATGATGGCATCAGGCACCAGTGCAATTCCCCAGCCTTTTTCCCGGACGCGAAGCGAAATATCCACATCTTCGAAATACGCAAAAAAGACATCCCTTAGCAATCCAACTTCCCGCAGTATTTGCGCTCGAATCAGCACACAGCATCCCGTCGCCCAATCGAGCTGTCGACTTTTGGCCAGATCCAATTCTGTCTTGCGCTTTCCGTAGCCGATTGTTTTGGAAATACCGAGAGCCGGCATAAACCTGCCGCCAGCGCTCCAGATTTTTTCACGATCCGCAGAGAAGAAAATCAGTGGCTGAACCATTCCAAGCTGGGGCTGCTGCGAAAAAGCGCCCAAAAGTTTGTCCAAAAAGTCCGCTTCGACCTCGGTGTCATTGTTGAGCAGCAATACGAAATCAAAGCCTTGTTCCAATGCATGCGACATACCTAGCTTATTTCCGCCCGTGAAGCCCAGGTTTTTTTCCGAAATGATCGGCTCGATTTCCGGAAATTCCTCCTTGAGTTTTTTCCCGTCGCTTTCACGGGAGCCATTGTCCACGAGTAAAATCCTGTAATTGGGATAACTGATTTTTTGCAGGGAACGGAGACAGGCTTTGGTAAGATCGATGCCTTTCCAATGGACGATGATGATGGCTACGGATGGATGTACGGTGTCGGTATGTCCCAATTTTTCCAATTATTGTAGGCTTTAAAAATAGTGATTCAGGAAACGATTTTGGGATATTCCTGCCATTTCTTAGTTGCGTTTTGTTCGAACGCCGATCAGCCTGAAGAAATCTTCCCGATTGTAACGCCAATTGAAGAGGGTGCCGATGAGCAAACTCACGACTTCCGCGGAAATCAAGCCAAAACAAAGTCCCATCGCACCATACTTGGCGGTCAACCAAAAACAGGCTGGGACGACATATATGGCCAACAGCCAAGAGGATCGGAACAGGAGTTTTTTCTGGTCTTTCACCAAAAGCAACAAGACATTCGGAAAATTGAGCACCGCCAAAAAAGGGACAAAAGCCAAGACTCTCAGGTATTCGACCGATTCGGGAAGCGGTTTTTTGGCCAACAGCGAAATGATCAGCGGGGCCGCGGCGAAAGTCAACAAGGTCAGCCCAAGTCCGCAAAGCAGTCCGATTGCGTAGATTTTTTTGGAATACCGATGGTAGGAATCAAGGTCGGCCGCATAGAGACGGGAAGCATTTGGGAAGACTGCCTGTACCAACATCGACGGAAAAAGGCGTAGTACGATGGCAATCTTTTCCGCCAAGCTGAACATTCCCAAAACCTGCGCCTGCGCAAAGAAACTAAGGATGATCAGACCGCCATTGACCGAGAGGTAAGAAGCTACATTGGATAGAAACAACAGCCAGTTTTGGCGAATGGATTGGATAACCTTGCCAAACTCAGGGCGAAAGAACCTGATGTCGAGCTGAAAATGGATATAAGCCAGAAGGAGCAGGTTGATCCCCAAACCGGAAAGACCCATCAAGAAGTTGACCCATTTGGATTGGGAGGGTTCGTGGATGAACAGGACGATTCCAGCTAGGTAAAGCAGCTTGGCAAAGACGTTGGCCAAGGATACCAGTTTCATTTTCTCCAATCCCTGAAAAAACCAAACCGGCAGCGTTGCTTCCGAAAAAAGCAGCAGCAGTGAGAATACGAGGATCCATTTGTATTCGGTAAACATCCCGCCCCCGAGTGCGGCGAGCATGATGAAGCTGCTTGCCAAAAGCGCAAGCAAAACCCGGCTGGAGACGATATTGGAGACCAAATGCGAAAGGCGGACTTTGTCTCCCTGGCTAAGCGCCACTTCACGCGGCGCACTGAGGTTATAGCCAAATCCCACGAGGATATTGGCCAACACGATCACGGAAAGCGCCAAGTTGACCAAGCCGAATTGGTCCAAGCCGATGGATTGGATCAGCAGTGGAACAGAGATCAGCGAAATCAGGATATTCGAAGCTTGGATCGTCAGGAGAAAAATGAAATTCTGGACCGATCGATTCTTTATCAGGTTGGGGATCACGTATAGGCCCAGTTTTTCTATCATAATAAATCAGGTGGGCTGAATATGCCGCTGATAAATTCGGGAAACAAACAGCCAGAACAGGGTCGCAAATACAAATACCAAAGCTCCAAGGACAGTCCCCTTTAGCATCTTGATACGTGTATTCTTCAACGGCAAAATCGGAGAATCGATGATCTGTATCAGCGGGGAATTGTTGCGATGGTTGACTTTGGCGATTTCCAGGTTTTTGGTGATCTCCGCAAACACGGCAGAGCTTGCCTGCACATCGATCTGCTTTTTGCGGCTGTCAACGGTGGCCGTTTGGAGCAGGGCGTTTGGATAAGGAATCCGGTCGCTCAAGCCCGCTAGGTCGGACAGATTTTGATCTAGTACGGCCCTTACACTATCCGCTTGGTGCTGGAGGACAGCGAGGTTTTCGGCCGATTTCTTGGTTTTGGTTTCGTAGTAGAAATTGTTCACTTTTTCGACCAAGGCTTCATTAAAGGTCTTGGCGAACAATTCGTCCTTGGAGGAAATGGTCACTTGGATGATGCTGAGCTTGCGGTTGGGCTTTTCGGCTGTCAAGTGTTTTTCGCGGATGAGTTTGGCAATTTCCTTCACGACAGAGTCTTGCGTGACGGTAAAATTTTCCCTTGGCTTGCTGAAGTCCATTTTTGACAAATCCACTTTGGAAGACCATTTGTCTTCCAACTTATGGAATGCGATGTATCGATCGATCAGGAGGTTTTCTTGGTCAAAAGGACTCAACAGCGTCCTGGAGAGCATGATGTCAGACTTGTAGAGCTCCATGATATTTTCTCCCTGAAACACACCGCTCGTGCTGCTCATGGAACCAAGGTTGATCCCGAGCAAAGAGGCCAAACCAGAAATTTGCCCCATCCCGCCGCTATCCGGATCTTCGAGGACGAAAGTGGTCTCTGCATGGTAAACAGGCTTTTTGAAAATAGATACCATGGCTCCGGCGACGATCCCTAAAACGGCAGCAATGGCCAAGGTTTTCCATTGACCCAGAAAAAATGAGAACCAGGATTTGGTCTTCAGCACCAAATCCCGCAGGGTCAGCTTATCATCCAAAATAAAACCCTCCCCTTTCATATTATGGATTGATTTGGGTAATGACCAATACCAAAGTCGCCAATGCGGTGGCGATACCCACAAACTCGCCTGGTCTGATTGGTACCCGTGGACCTTTGGTAGGCACGATTACTTCTGCTCCGGGCGCTACGGATGGATACGAACGAATCCCTAGAAAGCTTTTGGTACGGTTGACTTCGCCGTTGGCATAGACCACATAAGTTCGTTTCCTGTTGGCGCGGATATCAAAGCCGCCTGCGCGGTTGATGTAGTACTTCATACCGCGGTCACTTTCGTATCTCACAGTGGCTGGATAGACCACATCTCCACGAAGACGGACTGTCTGCAACTGTCTTGGGATAGAAATGATGTCGCCCTCCTCCAATATAAGGTCTTTGTCGGAGCCTGGATTCTGAAGGATTGCTTCCAAATCTATCGCGACTGCTTCGGTTTGGCGGATTTTGATGGCTTCAAGATCAAATTTGGTTTCTGCGATTCCGGTCAAGGTTTCCCGTTTGCTTTGCGCTGCAAGTACGCCTTCGCCCGCGGTCACTGCGGTGGGAGTTCCGAGGTCTTTGAATAGGCGCTGCAAAAGCAATTCCTGTGCTTCGGTATTGTTGGGATCAAGGAGCATTTTCTGCTGCAAATCCTGCAAGTTGCGCTGTCGTCTGATCTGCTCGGACTCGGTTTCGTAGAATTCTGTCCGCCTGATTAAGGTAGCGCCTTTTGGATAGGCATAGGGGGTGAGGCCGCCAGCTCTTTTGATCAGGTCAGAAACCCGCTCTTCGGCATTTTTGATGGAGAATATCCCTGGCGAATTTACTTGGCCTTCCACCTGAACCTGCTTGTCCAAGACAAAATTTGATTTTCTCCGTACCGATACATTGTCGAAAGGCTGCAGATATTGTGGATTTTCACGCAGACTGAGGTCGGTATTGATCGCCACGGGAATCAACTCGGAGAATGTTCCCACACCTTCGGCTCCAGCTCTTCTGGCGATTTCTACATCTTGGGTATTAGCAGATTCTTTCAGACCACCCGCAAGGATTATCAGGTCCTCCACGGTCATTTGTTTGGAATATGGGAAGGTTCCTGGATTCTTTACTTCGCCCTTGATCTGTACATAGTACTCTTCCTGTAAGTCGTAAATACTCGACACGCGGACGACATCTTCTCTTTTCAGCGCCACATCGGGAGTGTTTCCGGCCATCAATTCCCGCAGGTTGACCTGTATCACCTCGGTACTCAAATCCTCATAAGTCCTCAAGATCGTGGCGCGATCCAAATAAGCATCTCCCCGGATTCCCTCAGCATTTTTGATCAACTGCTTGAGCGTAAGGCCTTCGGAAAGTGCATAATTTCCTTCACGGAAGACTGCGCCTTTGATTTGGACGCGGTTGGTGAATCGGTTCAGCACTTTTCCGATCGAATACTGGTCCCCGCCTTTGACGGTGAAGATTTCATATTGATCCTTGAAAATATCAGAAACCGCCCTTTCGCTGCCCAGGACCCGGGTCACAGCAACCCGATCCTGAAATGCCTCATCCGTAAAACCTCCGGCATAGGATAAAAGCTGTGCAAAAGACTCGCCTTCCTTCACCTCAAAAATCTTAGGACGCTTGACTTCGCCGGTGACGGTCACCCTGGATAAAAATGGCGCAACCAAGATCACATCCTGATCTTGTAGCTGGAAATTGAGGTTGGCCTTTCCGTTTACTAGAAAATCATAGATGTCTACCTCAGCAACTGTTTTGTTGTTGCGGACCACTTTGATTGCCCGCATGGTTCCGTTATCATTTGGTCCGCCAGCTGCATAGAGTGCATTGAACACCGTGCTGAATGCGCTGAGTGTAAATGTGCCCGGCAGTCTCAATTCACCGACAAGGTGTACTTTGATGGTACGTACATTGCCCAAAGTCACCTGCATGAAAGTCCTTGGGCTAGGTCCGTTCATGTCAGCAAAAAAAGTGGAAAGCCTGTTTCGGATGATGTTGGTGGCCTCTTCTATGGTTTTTCCCGAAACTGATACGGGACCTACATTGTCCAAGAGGACGAATCCATCGGCCGAGACGGTGGCTTCATAGTATTTCTCGGATTGCCCGTAAACGTCGACGTAGACCAAATCGCCCGGTCCGAGTACATAGTTTTTCGGTGTGGCTATGTTGAGGTTGGGTTCGAAGCTCAGCCTTCTACGTTTGTTATAGAATATATCCCCGCCGAAATAGGGAGAAGGCGCTTCTTCAAACAGCATTTCCAAATCTGTTTGGTTTTTGAAAAGCCCTTGACTGATTTCGCTGAGGTCGTTTTGTTTTCTTGGTTCACGCTTCGAAGGAGTAGCACCGGGGCGTCCGCCTGCGACGGAAAACTCCATGTTTTCGATCCTCTCACGCAGCTTTTCCAACTCTGTCTCTGGCACACCCCTTAACCTCGCCATTTGAATCAATTCAAATTCCGTGAGCCCTGCATCGTTTGCCCTTCGGATCAATTCACGTATTTGGGCATCAGTGAGGTCATCCACCTTGATGCTCTGGATATCGGCCATGCTTTGGGCATCGGCAATATTTGGGCTGATCAAAGATGTCCAAGCAAACACAAAAATCGAGAATAAAAGAAGAAGAAGTGAATTGAAAAAGGCGTATCGGAATGGTCGGTTTGTCATGGGAGGGCGGGCGTCTATACCTTTGATTCTTGTATAAACAGGGCTATTTCGGATAAAATTTGCGTAAAGATAATTATTCCGTTCGGGATTGAAATAAGCATTCCGCCAATTTCAAGGCTTATACTATTCCGTACAATTTTGACAAATATCGATTTGTTTGCGGTTCTGTAGCAGCATTTTACGGAAATTTTGGTATTTGGAATTTGACCAAATTGCTGGAATCGTTTGTTCTGGGAGCTTGCCCATGGTGTATTTTCCATCTTTGTCAAAGCAGCAGGGAAGCATCCTTCCATCCCAAGTGATGACGGCACCTTGCCACATCCGCCAACATTTGTTTTCGATGGTCTTTTTGAGTTTCCATTTTCCATTGGCAGTTGGAATGTACCTTGAGTAGTTCAGGTCTTTGGGTATCAGATCCGAACCATCTTCAAAGTCGTAGATTTGCGTGGTTTTCAATTGTAGCTCATCCACACCGATGGTTCTTGCCCAATCCTTCAAGGCAGGAATTTGCTGCTCATTTTTTCCGGTAACAAGATACTGAAGCACTATCCTTGGGTATGTATTTTTGGTTTCTCTTCGTCGATTCAAGAGCAAAGAAAGTCCTTTCTGGACTTTCTCGAGCTTTCCGCCAATGCGGTAATCCTGATAAACCTCTTGCGTCATGCCGTCCATCGACACGATCAATTGCTTCAATCCTGATTGGAGGATTTTGTCAACATTGTCTTCGTGGATGTAGTGGGCATTGGTGGACGTAGCTGTGAAGATTTGGTTTTGGTCAGCTAGACTTACCAATTCCAAAAACTCAGGATGGAGAAATGGCTCTCCCTGAAAATAAAGGTGGAGGTAAGTCAGGTAGTCTTTACTTTGTTCGATTGCCTTTTCGAAAAGCTGTTTGGAGAGCATTCCCGTAGGACGGGTGAAGCTGCGCAAACCACTGGGACACTCGGGACAGCGTAAGTTGCAACTTGTGGTGGGTTCAATCGAAAGCGTGGTCGGCTTTCCCCAATGGATCGGTTTACGGATGATTTGGCTGAGCTGGAAAGAAAAATAAAGGAGCGTGAAGTTGTAGAGTTTCTTCAAACTCAAGTATCTCAACCATGCAAGTCCCGTGTGCCACTGATTTTTCACAAAATGAAATAACCAAGAATACGGTTAAAAAAAAAGTGCCGGACCTAGGCCCGGCACCCATTTGAGGTCAATTATGGTAGCAATACTTTGTTGATTGCGTGGATCACGCCGTTGGTTCCATGGATATTCAAAGCTGTAGGGACAAGGCCTGAATCGTTGATTCTCAAGTTGGCGAGGTCAACGGTCAGGTTTTCACCATCAAGTAAAGTCGGCAATGATGCCCCTTGTCTCAAGTCTTGGGAAAATGCCCTTGCAGGTACGACATGGTATAATAGTACATTGGTCAAGGTCTCCAAAGGAATCTCATCGACGGAAGTGACGCCAAGTGCCGTGTACAAATCTTGGAATGCTTGGTCAGTTGGTGCAAAAACGGTCAGGTCGTCTTCGATTCCGCCTGTGAACGCATCCACCAAATCAGCCCTTACCAGTGCAGCGACCAACTGAGTGAACTGAGGCGCCGAGGTAGAAGTTGCTGCTGCTGTTGCAATCTGGGCAATGTTTTGTGTTGGTGGAGCGATGACATAGTCCAATACGTGGATGACACCATTGGAAGCGCTGATATCTGTCTGTACCACTTTAGAGGATCCATTGATCCAGATTCCTCCTGTTGGGTCAACGCTTACATAAAAGGGCAAATTGGCGGCGGTCGTTACTTTTCCTGGAGTGACTGCATTTGATCTTACTTCTGCACCCAATACGTGGTAAGTGAGCACAGTTTCCAATTGGTCAGAAGCGAGCAAATCATTTGCAGTAAGGTTGTTGTCGGACAAGAAACGCCCAAAAGCGTCATTGGTAGGGGCGAAAACTGTGAAAGGACCAGTTCCGCTCAGTGTAGGTACCAAGCCTGCAGTCTGAACAGCAGCAACAAGTGTAGAGAAGTTGTTGTTGGCTGATGCTACATCCACGATATTCGGTTGTGGGATAGGCTCGTCATCATTACAAGAACTAAGGCTGAGGGATCCAGCTACTAGGGCTGAGAGGAACATGCTGTTCCAAAGTGCGGTTTTTTTCATAATTATTGTTGGTTTAGATGAACAAGAAACACCCTAACAACAGACTGATTATGAAATGGTTAGTCTATTCGAGAAGAAATGTTTAAATATGTAAACAAACGACTTGAATTTGTGTCTGATTCACCATGAGTTTCGTTTTCGTTGAAAATTAACTCCCCCTCCCTATTTTTTGTCAAATCCTCGTAGTTTTATCCCTTCGATTTGAGCATACCTATGAATAAATCCTCTTATTTGCTGATTCCAGTATTCTTGCTTGCCTTGTTTTCCTGTAAAAAAGAAGATCCGGGCTGCATCATGGATGAGGAAATTCTTTCCAAACCGCTGGACCTGAAAATAGAGCGGTTGGAGGATGAGTTTTTTCAGGCCAAAACCGCCTCAGATTTTATCTTTTTGCTAGAGAAATACCCCGAATTCGCAGAAAACTACCTCTCCGCATCAAGCTATTCCAACAAGGATAGCCTGGCGCAAGAGCTGGTGGAAATCCATCGCGATACCCTGCTGCAGGAACTTTATCAGGAAGTGAAGATCAATTTTGCCGAGATCGACTCCTTGGAAGCCGAACTCAAGCAGGCCTTTCAGTACATCCAATTCTATTTCCCTGAGTTCAAGGTGCCCAAGGTCTACACATTCGTGAGCGGCTTTGGTTCGGATATCTATCTGGACAAAGATATACTTGTGATTGGCTTGGATTATTTTTTGCCAATCACCCATAGGTTTCAGCCGCCCGATTTGCCACAATACATTACCGAACGCTACCAAAAACCCTATATCGTGCCGATGGTGGTGACGGCGATTTCAGCAGCTTTTAACAAAACGGATTTGGCACAAAACAACCTATTGGCGGAGGTGATCTATTATGGCAAATCCTATCATTTCACAAAAGCGATATTGCCCTGTACTTCCGACGAATACATCATCGGCTACACGATGGACCAAATCAGGGCATGCTTCGACAACGAGGAGTTGATTTGGTCCCATTTCGTTGAGAACGATCTGCTGTTTGAGACCAATCCTTTTGTGATCAGAAAGTATACTGGCGAGGCGCCCGCTACCGACGAAATCAGTCCCGATGCGCCCGGTCGCCTGGGGAGATGGTTGGGCTGGAACATCGTGGATGATTACGTTTTCAACCAAAATGTAGGTCTCAAGGAATTGATGGAGGAAACGGATACCGAAAAAATCTTCAAGCTGTCAGGATATAAGCCTCGTCGCTAGTGGATTTGCCAAATCGCTCGGGATAGAGTACCGCCAGAAGTTTTTGCACAGCGATCTGATGGGAAAAATACTTCTCTGCCAGTTCCCTAGCGTTTTTTTGATACTGGGCCAAAAGCCTTGGGTTTTCGGAAAGCGCCTTTAACTTTTCAAATGATTCCTCTGGCGCGGAGGGATTGAAGTAAATTCCCAGGTTGTGGTTTTTTACCATTTGGTACACCCAGCCTTTGTGGTTGACCAGGACGGATTTGCCCGCGGCGATCGCATCAAAAAACTTGTTGGGGCTGTTGGTTTTCAGCACCGGGAGGTGCGCAAAGGAAACAAATGCCATATCAGCTACTGAAAGCAAATCCCGGACTTTTTCCTTATTGCCAAAGGGCAGGATGGTGAAATTCTTCAAATTTTTGACTTTGTCTTGGAGACTTTTCAGCCCCGTGCCTTTTCCCATGACGACAAATTGGTAATCCAATCCTTCACTCACCGCCATTTCAGCCAACATCAACAGCTCATCGACTGCATTTACTTTTCCAATTGCCCCAGCATAGGCAATGGTAAATGCCGAGTTCAATCCTAAGGAATGGAGGGTGGTCTCGCTTTTCTTCGCCGTCGGTTGGAAGAAATCCGTATCGGCGAAGTTTGGAATGATGGAAACCTGCGAAGCCGGACTCTTTTCACGGATCGATTCAGCAATTCCGGGCGAAAGCGCTACGATCTTCAATGCGTGACGATAGATCTTTTTTTCGAACCGAAAGAGCAGTTTTTTCAAGATCGGACTTTGGATGACACCGACCTGGATAGGCGCATCAGGCCAAAGGTCGCGCACCTCGAAGATATAAGGGAGCGCCAAATTCCGCTTTGCCCATAGCCCAATCCAACCCGTAGTAAGGGGTGTCGAACTGATGTAGAGGAAATCCGGACGCGGCAATTTTTTGATCAAGTTTTTCGCTTTCCATGCAAACAGCCAAAAGGAGAAGACTCTTTTCAGAAAACCATACTCTTGCTGGTAGCTTACCGGGAGATAATGCACCCTGATGCCATCTATGATTTTGAAATCGTAATAGTTTTCGGCATGTGCCGTCAACATATCCACCTCCACACCTGCTGCAGCCAAGCCTTTGGCGAGATAATAGGAGCGCGTCCCACCGCCCTGCGAAGGTGTCACAAAATATTGGTGAATGTAGATAATTCTCATTTCGGATGCTTCTGTAGCCAAGTGGCCAGTACAAACCAATTCCAAATCAGGAGGATATTGGTTTCGATCAATGATTCTGGCCTACGCATCAAGGTACGTATTTCGGAGTTAAATTGATTTCCCCAAGTTGATTCCATCTCACTTATCGGGCGAAAAATAAACTTCCGAAAATCCCCATCGTCCATCCATTCCCTTATCGGCATTCCAAAGCCAAGTTTTTTCCTATTGGAGATGGCTTCCAAGCCGCGGGCATTCAGCATGGCTTTAAGGTTCTTCTTACCCATGTTTTTTCTAAGTTCTTGTTCTGAAAGCCCGTTTGCGTAAGCAATCAAATTCCAATCCAAGTATGGCGCTCTCCCTTCGATGCCATGGGCCATACAGGCATTATCGTGGATTTTGAGAATGTCATTGACCAGGTAAAACTGGCGATCAAAACCCAAAGCCCGCTTCAAATCGCCATGTTGTTCTGGAAAATACTTCGCAAACTCTCCTAAATACTCCTTGGGAATCGGAAGTAGGGCTGCCATTTGAATAAAGGTATCTGTGGGGGATTTTTCGAGCGAGGCTGAGAATTTTTGCGCTGCCTTCATGCCAAGGGTTCCCAAAATCCTGCCACCAAGGGCCGTTAAGGTCGGATTTTTCAGGTATTGAAGGAACGCCTTGTGTCTGTTGTAACCGCCAAAAAGTTCGTCTGCACCAGCCCCGGAAATGAGCACATTGACTTCCGAATGGATTTTCATTGCGATATACCAAGTCAGAAATCCAGCTCCATCCCCGACCGGTTGGTCCATGGATTGCACATACTCCTGCCAATTGGACATCAATATTTCCTTTGTGACTCGGATACCTTCGAACTGGCTCGGATACCGCCTGCAGAGTAATTGGGCATACTTGTAATCCGAGAAATCATTGGTGAAATTTTCCTCAAAATGCACGGTGAAAGTCGGCAATTTGGTCCCCGTTTGTTCGTACCAAAGCGCATAGATGAGGCTGCTATCTACTCCGCCACTGAGCACCATTCCGGCTTGCCGGTCAGATTGGAAACTGCGCAGGATGGATTTGCGGAGTTCAGATTCCCAATTTGGAGCCTCGTTGGAAATTGACTTTGAAAAATCGATGCTTGCCTGCCGTCTAAGGTTTCCTTCAAAATCCAAAACCAGCACCTCACCCGGTAGCATTTGTCTGACACTTTCGAAAAAACTTGAATCAGGCCAAGAAAAGCGGTAATAGCTGTAAGGTAAAAACTGGTTTGTATCGATTTCTGGTTGGGATTCCAATCCGGCTAAGACGCCCCTCGATTCCGAAGAAAACACCCAGTCTTTACCTCCCTTGTAATAATGCAAGGGTTTTTGTCCAGTAGGGTCTCTGGCGATAAGGATTTCCCTTTTTTCCAAATCAACAAAAACCAAGGAAAACATTCCATTTAGTCTTTCGAGACCGTTTTCTCCATGGACTTTTAGCCAATTAAAAAGGACTTCCGTATCTGATTGGGTTTGGAAGCTATACCCTGCTTTGATCAATTGCTCCCGTAACTCGATGTAGTTGTGGATAGCGCCGTTCCATGTTAGAATAAATCTGCCATCGACAGACTTCATCGGCAGAGAGGCTTTTTCCGAGAGGTCCAGGATCTTCAGTCTGTTGGCGCCAACCCAAATGTTGCCTCCGATCTGTTCAAATCCGCTTTGATCAGGGCCACGGTGTTGGCTAGCGGCCAGCATTTTCTGGATGCGGCTTTCTCCCGAGTGTTTGGAATCCAAGATCAAGTGTATGCCGCACATGCAAGCTAGGATTTGGCTTCGGCAATGGTGTCTTCAGCACCTAAAACCGAGGCGTGGTTTTTCTCGAAATACCTGCAAAGACTTTTGATGCCACATTCCAGGCATTTTGGATTTCTCGCTACGCAAACATACCGTCCGTGCAGAATCAGCCAATGGTGCGCGATGTGCACATGCTTTTTGGGAATGTGTTTGATCAACTGTTTTTCGACTTCAAGTGGCGTTTTGGCGTTTTGGTTGACCAAACCGAGCCGCTTGGAAACGCGGAAGACATGGGTATCGACAGCCATATTGGGTTGATTCCATACGACTGAAGTGATGACATTCGCAGTTTTTCGACCCACGCCGGGAAGCTTAACCAATTCCTCTACCGTGGAGGGAACCTGTCCGTTGAAGTTTTCGACCAGCATTTTTCCCAATCCCAGGAGGTGTTTGGTCTTGTTGTTGGGGTAGGAGATGCTTTTAATGTAGGGAAAGAGCTCGTCAAAATTTGAGGCCGCCAAATGCGCAGGTGTGGGGAAATCCCGAAAGATCGCTGGCGTGCTCATGTTGACCCGCTTGTCGGTACATTGTGCGGAGAGAACGACCGCCACAAGCAGTTGGAAGGGGTTTTCGAAAACCAGTTCCGTTTCTGCCACAGGCATATGCGTGCTGAAATAATCGATCAAAGCTTGGTAGCGTTCCTTCCGTCGCATCGAGGTTACTTTTTGAGATTGGTGTTTTTACTGATTCAATAATAACAAGCTTTGCTTACTTTCGTTGTTGATTGGTAAAATTTAAATCCATATGAAAGTACTGAGTTTCTTTAGGTATGCATTGGCGTTGGTCATTTTTAGTACTTTGGTTTTTTCATGCTCGGATCCCGAGCCGCCAGTACAGGAGGGTTTGGATCCTGCAAAGGCGCATACAGAAGTCGATTTGTCATATGGTACCGACCTCAGGCAAGTGATGGATGTTTACCTTCCCGCCAACAGGGACAAATCCCGCACAAAAGTTTTTGTATGGATTCATGGCGGTGGTTGGATTGATGGGGACAAAAGCGAACTGCAAGCCTTCAAGCCATGGTTGGAAGAAGCCCAAGACGATTATGCGTACATCGGGATCAATTATCGGCTGTTCAATCTGCTTGGGAATGCCAATCGGTTTCCGACGCAGGAAGAAGATGTGAAAAGTGCCTTGGCATTTATCAAGTCAAAGTTGGAGGAATGGGATTTATCAGAAAACTTGGTCTTGGCGGGTGCAAGCGCGGGCGGGCATTTGACTTTGCTGCACAGTTACAAAAACAACAATGACGGTTTTGTCAAAGCCGCTGTGGCCTTTTTTCCGCCTACGGAATTGAGGAGTTTTCATGGGAACAGTCCGCTGAATAAACTTTTGCTCGAAAACCTGCTTGGCGGAACGCCCGAAAGCGTCCCTTTGGCGTATTCCAATTCCAGTCCCTTGGTGTTTGTGAAAGAAGGAAGTGTCCCAACGGTTTTTTTCCATGGAGATGCTGATACGGTAGTGCCGATAGCGCAAAGTAAAATCCTTGAAACAAGGCTGGTTGCCAACAATGTGCTGCACCTGAAAGAGTACTTGCCAGGGCAGGGACACGGATTTGACGAGGCGACCTACAAGAGATTGATTGGCTTGACGGAGGATTTTCTAAACGGGGTGTTGCCCTAAAATCAAAAAACCTGAAAGCCAGTCGACTTTCAGGTTACCTTGTTGGTGTTTGAATGATTCAAACTTTTTCGAGTCCCGTAGATTTGGCATTCCAAAGGATGCCCTTTACTACTTTTTCGGAAGGTGTTAGGACGAGTTGGTTCAATTGGTCCAGCGTGCTCAGCATATCCAGATACTCTTGCATCAATACGTCATCGTAGTGCAAGGCCTGCACGACCAACTCGTTTTCACCCTCGCTCATTTCCTGATAGATGTATCTTAACAGGTCATTTGGGGTAAAAGATTTTGTCATAGGCAACATTTAATTGTTTCAACTTTTTACGCATGTTTATCAAAGCGTACCGCATTCTTCCCAGCGCAGTATTGATGCTGACGCCGGTCTGTTCGGCAATCTCCTGAAAACTCAAATCCATGTAATGCCGCATGATGAGCACTTGCTTTTGGGATTCGGGCAGTTCATCGATCAGCTTCCTGACCAATCCCACAGTATCCTCTTTCACGCGTGCATCTTCGATGCTTTCCTCGGCAAACTTGAGGGTGTTGAACACATTGGACCCGTCTTCCATGATAATGGTCGGATACCGTTTGCTCCTTCGGAAATGGTCGATGGCTAAATTGTGCGCTATACGCATCAACCATGGCTGAAATTTTCCCTCTTCGTTGTAGCCGTCGGCGGTTAGGGTGTGCACTACCTTTACAAACACATCCTGTAATAAATCCTCCGCAATCGCTTGGTCTTTTACTATCAGGTAAATCGTGGTGTAAACCCTTGACTTGTACTTTTCTACTAGCTTTTCAAATGCTGCCTCACTTCCACTTCGGTAAGATGCGATCAGTTCGGCATCGGTAGGATTAACCCTATTGCTCATACAAATTGACTTTAAAATAACGTAGAGGTTCAGGCCATAGTATATGATTAGGGTGAAACAATTAAAGAATTTAAATCAAATGTAAAAATTCAACATATTCGACGCAATAGCTGATGAATTTTTTTGTTAAAAAATCTTAATAAATAAAGAAATTAAAGTATGAATTGCACTTTACTAGTAAAAACATGAAATTTTATTTGGACGAAGTGCAAATATGGAGACGAAAAAGATTCTTCAGATGATCCTAAAACGCTTATACTGGCACTTATTGTATCTGGTTGTGGGAATTTTTCGAATAAATCGACGCTCGAATGCTTACAACAAGAAATTTGCCAAAAATCGGGTGATGTGCTTTTTCGAATTTTATTAACTTGGACGCTCAATATCACAAAAAAATGGAAATAAGCGGAAAGATCGTCCAAATTTTGCAGGAACAAGGTGGGACATCCTCAAGAGGAAACTGGAGAAAAAGGGAATATATCATTGAAACAGGCGGAAACTACCCCAAAAAAGTCTGTATGGTCGCATGGGGAGATGATATCGATCAATTTAACCTTCAAATGGGCGAACAGGTCACTGCCTCTATCAACCTAGAAAGCCGGGAATACAATGGCCGCTGGTATACCGATGTAAAGGTGTGGAAAGTTGACCGCGGCAATACACAAAAGCCCGAATCCCGTAAGCAGGAACAGGTTCCTGACGTGACGACATTCTCCGATGACAATTCGGATGATATGTTGCCGTTTTGATGGCAATTCACTTACCATCATTTTACCAAAGCCAATCGAATCAGTGCCATCAACGGGAGGATTTTTCTAACCTGTGAGGTCGGGATTTGTGTAGTATGGCATCGTGATTTCAAAGGCAAAAGGAGGAAATACAGGATTGCGACAACAAAGAATCAAGCCTATGTGGGAGGATGACAACGATAGCGAATGGGATGAGAGCGATGAAGAGGAATTCCAACGCATGAAGCGGAATCGCTTCCAACATCCGCTGATGCAGAAAGCCCTCGAGATCATCAAGCTGACCCAAGCAATTGTCGGTTCACTGGATGAGGCACGGACTGAGCTTTACGGTGGGCAAATGATGGAAAGTGCCATGATTTTGGCATCTAAATTTTCAGGCGCGGAGGCCATGGAAAATTATATCCATAAAATGGAAAATGCCGTCCAGATGAAACTCCATGCCAGAAGTCTCTCATCGATGAGTTACCAACTCGCCTTGGAAGGCACACATGCCGAGGAACATCTGCAACTCCTTCGCGATGGGATAGAGGATTTCCGAAAGCTTTTTATCACGTGGGTGAAGGGTTTTGACAAAAGCAAGCGGGAGGACGACGGCTGGGGTGTATTTATGGACTAGCGCACGGACTTCCCAAATTCGAAGCCCAGGATTCCTCCCAAGATCATCAATGCGAGGGTTATTCCTCCAAGGAGCAATAGAACACCCAAGGGCATTTCCCATGTTTCAGACCCTATCTTGAAGCGGATGATTTTTTTAAAGTCCATGGACAAAGGTAGCCAAAATGGGAGTCGCGAGAAGCGAACGAACCGGAAAAACCCTCATTGGTCTCAAATCCCTTTTGAAGAATCAATCAAATAGGAGCAAAAAAAAGCGGGCTTACCGAAACCCGCTCTTTTCATCAAACTCTAGTAAACTTTAACTTATAAGCCTGATATTTCTACGCATTTTTCCAGCCCTTAGTTTCAATTTCTTTGGCTGCATGTTCCACCTTTTCTTTTAGCTCATTCTTGAAGGTATTCAGCTTTTCCGCAACGTCTTTCTGGAAAGCCCCGACAATAGATGCAGCCAGTATTCCGGCGTTCTTTGCGCCGTTGAGCGCCACTGTGGCCACGGGAATGCCAGCCGGCATTTGTAGAATCGAAAGGACACTGTCCCATCCGTCGATGGAGTTGGAGGATTTCACAGGGACACCGATGACCGGCAAGGTGGTCAGGGAAGCAACCATCCCCGGAAGGTGGGCGGCACCTCCAGCACCCGCAATGATGACTTTCAGGCCTCTTTCTTTTGCGGTTTTGGCATACTCAACCATCCGCTCCGGAGTCCTGTGGGCCGATACGACAGTCAGTTCATATCCTACGCCCAGCTCTTCCAAAACGAGGGCTGCTTCAGACATTACAGGAAGGTCTGACTTGCTTCCCATGATGATTCCTACTTGTATTTCCATGTTACAGTGTTTTGATTTTGATCAGATTTTTGATGGCCAAGGCCCGTCGCTTCAATATCTCGATGGACTCGTCCAAGATGGTGACGTGGCCCATTTTTCTGAACGGCTTGGTAGTCTTCTTTCCATAAAGGTGCACATAGACTCCTTTTTGGGCGATGGCTTCGTCCAATCCTTCCACATAGGCATCACCGGTATAACCTTCCTCACCCAAAAGATTGACCATTGCTGCAGGGCAGCGGCCTTCCGTGTTGCCCAAAGGCATGTTGAGCACGGACCGCAGGTGCTGCTCAAATTGGGAAGTATAATTGGCCTCGATCGTATGGTGCCCGCTGTTGTGGGGACGGGGTGCGATTTCATTGACCAAGACTTGGCCATCGTTGGTCACAAACATTTCGACAGCTAAAATCCCGACCATGCCTAGGGCATTTATGACTTCAACAGCGATCTCTTGGGCACGCTTTTCAATAGATGCAGTGATGGTGGCAGGGGAAAACAAGAATTCCACCAGGTTGGCTGTGGGGTGGAATGCACATTCGACAGCCGGAAACGTTCTGATTTCACCATTTTGGTTTTTGGCTACGATCACCGCGATTTCCTGCTCAAAATCCACCAACTTTTCCAACAAGCCCGGTGCATCAAAAGCCAAATCGAGGTCGCTTTCATTCCGCAATATCTGAACCCCACGCCCATCATACCCTTCCCGTCCAAGTTTGTTGACTGCCGGAAGGAAATCAGCATGGAGACGGACTTCTTCCTTATTTTCCGTAAGTACAAAATCGGCCGTGGGGATGCCCTTTTCTCTGTAGAATTGCTTTTGGAGGCGCTTGTCTTGGATCAGTTTGATGATTGCAGGCTGGGGAAAAACTTCCTTTCCTTCGTCGGCCAAGCGCTGCAAAGCGTCAGTATTGACATTTTCAATTTCAATGGTAATCACATCGCAGGCTTGCCCAAATTTGTAAACGGTGTCAAAGTCCCTGAGGCTTCCTACGGAGAATTTTTGCGCGATGTCCTTGCAGGGCGCCGAAGGATCTGGATCCAAGATATGGATGTCCAAGTTGTAATTGATGGCAGATTGGATGACCATGCGACCGAGTTGGCCGCCACCCAAGATTCCAAGGGTTTTGTGCTGATAGCTTTTTTTCACAATGAAAAGGAATTGGGTCAAAATTACGCCAAAAATTCCCCTGCGAAAAACAAAAGCCATATAAAAGCCTGAAGCCTTCGCAGGGAAGGCTTCGGCTTATCGTTTTTGAAACATTTGAATCACACGGGCCTCCCGCCGATTAGCCTGAGAAGTACCGCTACTACGGCCAACACCAATAGGATATGGATCAGACCACCCAAGCTGTATACAAAGAATCCGAAGACCCACCCGATCACCAAAACCACTGCAATTAGATATAATAGAGAGCTCATAAAATAGTTGGTTTAGTTAAACATCTGATTTTCAATTGTCTAATTAACCAAGTACCGTGCCAAAGAGGCTATTCTGTGAATTTGATTCCCATCAGCTCCATCAGTTTATGGGCATTGAAACTGGGACAAGGTCCTTCTTTCAGTGTGTAGTCAAAAAGGATTTTGTCTTCAAAAATCTGGCTGTGAAAGCTCCTGTTGATCACATAGGGCAGTTTGTCCTCCAATTGCGACAGCTCAATATCGTGGGTGGAAATGATGCCTTTGGAGGGACTAGCCGCCAGCTGGCGAATCAATGCCTCGCTGCCCATGATACGGTCAATCGTATTGGTACCTTTGAGGATTTCATCCAACAAATAGAAAATCGGCTGGTTGTTGGCAGCCATATCCAAGAGTTTTTTGATTCTCCCAAGCTCTGCATAAAACGAACTTACGCTCTCCCCGAGATTGTCGGTATTGCGCATACTGGTGAAAAGGCCAAAGGCACCGATTTCGAATTTCTTCCCGAAGATTCCCAAGCCCAAATTGGCCAAAACCATATTGATGCCCAAGGTCCGCATGAAAGTGGTCTTCCCGGACATATTTGAACCGGTCAACAGCACGGTTTTCTGCTCTTTTCCCAAGTGAAAGTCATTGCCGATCGCGGTATTGGGCAAAATCAGCGGATGCTTCAGGTCCATGGCCAGGACTTCGGCGCTCCTGTTCCATGTCGGCAAAACATCCAATTGCTCTTCAAAGGTGAATGAAGCCAAAGAAACCAATACTTGCCATTCCTTGAGTTTTTCCTCCCAGTCCGACATCAGGTAGCCATGGTTCTTTTTCCACCGAATCGCCCGGAAGTAAATCAGGAAATCGAGCCAAAAAAAGGCATTCGCGATAAGGTACATCAGGTTGAAGCGATTTTGAAGGAGGAAGGTCTTCTGTTCCAACTCCCTCAAAATTTGCGAACCCTTCAAATGTTGTGTCAGAAAAGACTGCTGCAGGCTATTCAGGTAGCTATCTCTAAAACCAGTGTTTTCCAATTGTTCCACCCATTTTTTGTAGGTCTTCAGGTCGCTAAGCAGCGGCATGGACGCCGATATCTTGTTCATCTTCATGAAAATCGAGGACATCAAGCCGATACCCACGATGATCCATATTCCCAGCCAAGCAGGGGAAATCACTTCCGACACGCTCATGGCCAAAAGCAACATACCTCCGATCGGTCCGATGAATGTGGGGATGAAATACCATTTTGGCCAATTTTCCCGTTCGGAAAGCCATTGGAAAAAGGGTTTCTTGGATTTTTCGTCCTTCAGAAAAGCCCGACCAATGGCCTCAAAACTCCTTGTAAAATCCCGATTCGCCGAGAGTTCGCGGATGGCAGACTGACGGGACAATGCAGTATCAGCATCCATCTCGCGCTTCATCCAGTCTGCCAGAAGCTGGGCGCCATCCCGGCTGACGGTGTGGTTGAGCAGTTGAAACAAGGAATGCTGACCAAAAAGATCCAGGTCATTGGCAAAGGGATGTGCTTTGTCCAGAAACTCCGTGCCTGAGTCAAAATCCTGCAGGTTCCGCGCTTTTCTTTTTGCAGTTTCCTGATCCATTATCAGCAGTTGTTCCAAAAACGCGATGTCGTCCTGAACCCGGATGAAAGCCAAAACGAAACGAAAAAACAATACAACCAAGCCAGCGAATACCAATAAAACCCAGGAATGATCTGTAGCGCCAATGATGAAAGTAGCAACCATGCAGAGGAAAAGCGCGATCCTTACGGTACTCAGAATGTGCTTTTTCCGTTTGTTTTTCGACAATTCAAGCCTAATGTCAACCTGCGAGCGTTCTTTTTTCACGACTTAAAATTATGCAAACATTGGGATGACTTCCTAGTACATTTTTTGCAATATTGTTGCATTAACAGTCAATCCAGCCTAACTTTGAACCGAAACGCCCCCTCCCTTCGTTGTCTATCTTGATAATCCAGCACGATCCATGTCAAAACGCACCGTCGTCATCATTCTATTCCTTTTCTCGTTTTGGTCGGTAGCCGCCATCCAAAAGGATCCCGATCTTTGGGGAATGTTTGCCAAAACAAGATTTGTGGAAAAACTCAACCGGGAGTTGAACATGTACTTTTTGTATCCGAGTTTCCCCGATGAGTTGAAGGCGATGGAGGGTAAGATCGTCAGTGTGTCGGGTTTTTACATTCCACTGGACATTGCCACGTCCAATTACGCGGTGTTATCAAAGTTTCCCATGGCGGAGTGCTTCTTTTGCGGTGGTGCTGGCCCTGAAACGATCGTTGTCGGAAAGCTCAAGACCAAACCTTCGCGCAGGATCAAGACAGACGAAATCATAACCATCAAGGGTAAGCTCAAACTCAACAGTGAGGATGTCGAGGAGATGAACTTCATTTTGGAAGAAGCAGTGATCGTAGCCAATTGATTTTTATGAAAAAGGCGAGAAAGAAACAGCCCTCACCTCCGCTTGCCGATACCTGGGATTTTTCGGAGGGATTCGGTGGTATACCCGAAAATGTATCTCTTACCCAAAATATTGGATGTGCCTCAAATTCAGGCAATAAGGGGAAAAAAACTTCAAAAAAATCCTCCTCGGACGCACTATAGTTAAGAATTTTTTGCTTTACTTTCAGTACTAAAACTTAATCCACATGAAAGCTTATCACCCAATTTCAAGACTTTCTGTGTGGGTACTGGGAGCACTTTTTGCCTTTTCCTGTACCGAAACAGAAGACCAACTTCCCATGGAGGACGCAGCCGTCCTTCAGGAAAACGCCGAAGTCGAAGCAGCTTACGAGGATGCGGACATGCTCACACTATCCGCGATGCAAAGCAACGGATTCAGTTTCCGTTCCCAACTTGACCTGAGAAATGACCTCTGCAACACCACCAAAGTCGACTTCTATCCGAACAACAGGGCGATCGTCATCAACTTTGGCGAAGGATGCACCAGCCCAAAAGGAGTGAACCGCAAGGGCAAAATCATGATCTATTTTTCCGCGCTGTCGCTGGAATCCGGGACTGAAGTTCTCATTACTTTTGATGGGTACGAGGTCAACGGCCTGAAAATCGAGGGCCGAAGGAAAATCATCAACAGGGGCTTCAATGCCGAAGGAAAATATTTTCTCTTTGAGACCTTGATCGCGGCCGGTAAAGTAACTTGGCCTGATGGTACTTTTGCAACTCTAGAGGGCGAGTTTGAGAAAAAACTCTATTTGCCAAATGACGAACGCGGTTTCAAAGTAGAAGTTTCCGGTGGTGCTGGGGGCAAAACGAGGCTGGGTGTTGGATTTATTTCCATTATCGAGAAGCCATTGACATACTTCCAGTCTTGCACTGACAAAGGCAACTGGACACCGTCTCTAGGAATGGTTGTCTTGACTGTGGGCGGAGAACTGAGTTACACGCTGGATTTCGGAAATGGAGACTGCGATAAGAAAGCGACTGTGACCAAAGATGGCAAGACGCTCAACATCAACTTGGACTGAAAATAGCAGTAAAAACAAAAAACCCTCTCCAATTTGATTTGGAGAGGGTTTTTTGTTTGGTATTATAATATATATCGAACTTGTTATGCGGTCTTCAGCCTCAGTTCGCCTTTTCGCTTGATGATTTTGAGGTCGAAGTATTGGTTGACAAAAAACTTGCAATGGTTTTCGGCCCATTCGGCGCGAGAATCTGTGTCATAGAGGATGGTCATCCGAAGCATCGTTTTCACATATTGCTCATGCTGACCGAGTTCCCGAAGCCAAGCCATGAATTGGTTGTACCAATCATCTTGGAATTTTTCCAAGTGGGTCCGACCGTCAAAAAGCAACTCAAGTTGGTTGTTTTTATGCTGGAAGCGATAAATCCCGCAAAGCTGCCTGTAAATCACCCTCAAGCGATCCGTTGGATAGTCATAGGTATCCAGGATTTTCCCAAAAACCTCATCCATGAGCATCAACGGGTTGTACAATTGGGTGTAGGATCGCTTCAGTTCAAAAACCATCATCTCCAACATGCGCTCCTCGAGCAAGCTTTGTGCTTGTCGCAGGATATAGTTTTTGTCCAAGGGGAAAAGTTTTTGGATCATTCTTTGGTGAAATCTGCCGCAAATTAGCAGAAAACCATGATTTTATGAAAATTTATTTTGGAATCACTTCGTTCAGCGCTTCCTCCACTAGGTCGGGTTCGAATCCTCGGGAAATCAAGTAAGCGGATGTTTTGTAACGCAGTGCCAAATCGGATTTTTCCTTCATCGCTTGTGATTTGCGTGCTGCCAATTTCACAATAGTCTGCCAATATTCTTCCCCGTCGATTTCTTTCATGGCCTGCTTGATGCAATAGCCACTGATTTTTCGCCATTTCAGCTCCTGCTGGATCTTGTTTCTTCCCCAATGGTTCAGATTGAATTTGCCACGTGCATAGGCTTTGGCAAAGCGCTCTTCATTCAGAAATCCCTCCTCAATCATCAGCACGATGAGGTTTTCGGCATCCTCTCCAAAAATCTTCCTTTCGGCCAACTTGGTCCTGACCTCCTCTTGACAGCGCTCCTGGTAGGCACAGTAGGCAGCCAACTTGGTCTTGGCCTCAACCAAAGTCCAGGGCTTTTTGCCTTCGGCGTTTTTATATTCTTTTCGGGGAAAGGACATTTTATGTACTTTTGGCTCAAAGTAACTGTATTGGTTATTTTTTTCAAATCCATCCACTCAAACCACCTTAAACCATGCGGAAGAAAATCGTTGCAGGTAACTGGAAAATGAACCTCAATCTGGAGGACGGCCAAAAACTCACTTCGGAGATCGTCAATATGCTCAAGGACGAAAATGTCCAGGATGTCATCACGGTACTCAATCCCCCCTACGTACATCTCTATACAGTTAAAAAACTGATTGGCGATACGCCCAACTTGTTTTTGGGTTCGCAAAACTGCTCCGATAAAGCCTCAGGTGCTTTCACGGGAGAGATTTCCGCCGGAATGCTGGCATCCTTCGGCGCGCAGTTTGTCATCCTGGGCCATAGCGAGCGCAGGGAATATTTCAAGGAATCCAACCAACTCTTGACAGAGAAAACCAAACAGGCCTTGGCCAACGGCCTGACGCCGATATTCTGCTGCGGCGAGCCTTTGGAAATCCGCGAAGCGGGCACCCATGAGGCCTATGTCAAGCAACAACTTACCGAGAGCCTTTTCGGATTTAGCCCAGAGGAACTATCCAAAATCGTGATTGCTTACGAACCGATTTGGGCGATTGGAACCGGAAAAACAGCAAGCTCCGACCAAGCACAGGAAATGCACGCCGCCTTGAGGAGCCACTTGGCCTCCAAGTACGGGCAGGTGATTGCGGACAATATCTCCATCCTCTATGGCGGTAGCGCCAATCCTGGCAATGCCAAAGAGCTTTTCTCCAAGCCTGATGTCGACGGAGGATTGATAGGCGGCGCTTCCCTTAAATCCCGTGATTTTGTCGAGATCGTGAAATCGTTTTGATTTCAGACCAATCAACTTTTCCAAAGTTGGGTTTAAAAATCTGTTGACTACTTTGCCATTAGTCAAACTTTGGAAAAGTTTCTACACCGAAAAAGCTTTAGATGCAATACCTGGAATTCAAAATATCCTGTGACGAACACTACAGGGAAATACTCATAGCCGAGCTCGCTGAGGTCGGCTTTGATTCTTTTCTGGAGACGGATGAAGGATTTGACGCCTACATTCCGGAGGATAGTTTTGACCGGAATAACTACACACAAGTGATTTCCCAATATGCCGATGTGGCGGATTTGTCCATCGTGGAGGGCAAAATGGCCAAGGTCAACTGGAACGAGGAGTGGGAAAAGCACTATGACCCCATTACCGTGGGTGATCAAGTTTACGTGCGTGCCTCCTTCCACAACCCAAGACCCGAATTCCCCTACGAGATCCAAATCAACCCCAAGATGTCCTTTGGTACTGGTCATCATGCCACCACGTTTTTGATGCTGTTGCATCAGCTGGGGATCGATCACCGGGGAAAGCGGGTGCTGGATATCGGTTCGGGGACGGGGATTTTGGCCATCATGGCGCACAAGCTGGGGGCTGCTTCGATTGAGGCCTTTGACATCGATGAATGGTGCGTCGAAAACGGCAACGAGAATTTTGACCTCAACGGCATGTCTGCTGTCCGTATGGGAAAAGGAACCGTCCGCGAGGTAAACCCACAGGGGCTATTTGATATCGTACTCGCCAATATCAACAAAAACGTGCTGTTGGACGAGATGGAAGTCTATTCCCATTTGGTAAAAGAAGGCGGATTCCTGCTGCTCAGTGGATTTTACGAGCATGATGTCGAAGATATTGCCGAGCGTGCCTTGGCTGTGGGGTTTGTGGAAAAAGCGATCGAAACCAAAGACCAATGGGCAGCCTTGGTCATGGAAAAGGTATGACAGAACTGATATTGTATGCCATTGCCTTTGTCCTCCTGATCGGACATACCCTGTTGGCCTCCAAAATGTACCGCGCTGTACACGCCGATACTTCCCTTGGCCTCAAAGAGAAAAATGACTGGAAACTCAAGGCACTGATTTTTCCGGGATATTTTTGGGGAAAGTACAAAGCAAGGAAATAAGCTTCTCCCCGCTGCAAAGATCAGAATCCCTCCAAATTCAAAAAATACCGCGTGCCTTTGAGCTCGCCGGACCTCAACAATGCGCCCATTGCCACCAAATCCTGCAAATCCCTCGTGGCGGTTGCCCTGGAAGCGGAGGTAATCGCAATGTAATTTTTCACACTCAGACCACCCTTGAATCCCTCAATTCCTTCCCTGAACATTCTGTTGAGGAGCTTTTCTTGGCGCTCGTTTAAAAGTCCTTTGAGTTTGTCAAACAATTTTGCCTTTTGGACCACGAACCCAACGATTTTGATCGAATTCTGCTGTGCCTCGATGATAGTTTTGGAGAAATACTGGAGCCAATCAGTGATTTCCAAATGCCTGTTGTTCCTTTCCAAAGCCGCATAATAATCCTTCTTGTGCTTTTCGATTGTATACGACAGCGCAATCAATGAAGGATGGCCCAGGCCCTCAGCGAGAGCTTTCTCAGCTATTGCCCGCCCTATTCTCCCATTGCCATCTTCTAGCGGATGAATACAGACAAAATACAGGTGGGCTATTCCCGCCCGCTGCAGTGGTTTAAGCCGATTCGGACCAAGTGTTCGGGTCACTTCAAACCACTCGACAAACCTGTCCATTTCCTTGGAAATTACCGCCGAAGGTGGTGCCTCAAAATGGACCTTTGTTTTCCCAATTGCCCCCGATACCACTTGCATGGGCTCTGTGCTGCTTCGGTATCTTCCGATATCGAGCAAGTCCCGTCTACCGTTGCAGAGCATCTTGTGCCAGGTGAATATCATTTCGTGTGAAAGTGGTGTGTCAAAACGCTGGTACAGGTCTACCATCATTTCCGCAATACCGTATTCCGCGGGGCTGATTTTCCTGAGTTCGGTTTGGAGTCCAAATTGCTTCTTGATTGAAGATTGGATGCTTTCCCGATTCAGGTATTCCCCTTCTATCAGGGATGTCTTCAGGGCTTCTTCCGAAATAATATCCACGATCAAATGCTCTTTGTCTCCCTGGGCAATGTGTGTATATGCGCCCAACAAATGCCCGGACTTCTTCAAAAATTCTTCCTCCAACCCGTCCAGTTCAGCAAGGTCGTATTCGAAATTCGGCCAATTTTTGGATTCCCAAATCCAATGCATGAGGTATAATAATAAAAATATAACTCAAAAATAGGCAAAAAATGAGTTATAAATCTAATGTTCGATAAAACCTTCGGCCTTTTTGATCGGAAACTGGATGGAAATACTACAACAAGAAAAGTGTGTAGACATTCTATTTTTCTGAACCATTTCCTCAATCCTCCTTTCCGGCCCCTTTGAAGTAATCGTCTTTGTCGGCGAAGAGGACGTTGAAGGTCGTGAGGGAACCATAGGCCCGGGTGATGTATTGCTGGAGTTGGATGCGGTCCTGGTCGTCAAGCTTCTCGTGGTTGTTGATGTTTTGCTCGAGGACGCGCAGCCTTTCCCGGATCATGATGATTTTGTGGAAAAAGGTTTCGATCGGAATTTCCTTGTTGCTCATTTCGGGATTGTAGGGATTGAGCGTGACGGTGCCCTTGAGCCATTTTTGCGCCATACTGACCCGGGGCAAGGGATCGTTCGAAGGCATTTTCTTGAGCGCGTTTTCCACGGCCTTTTCGATATCGGATAGCGAAATGGATACCGGTTCGGCCTCCTTTTTCTCGATCAATTCAAAATGGGGGAAATCACGGGCTATGGTCTTGACCTCAGCCGTGAAGTTGAAATAGATCTTATAATACTGGGCATCAGCCTCTACCACCACACCCTTCCCAAACTTGGGGTGCCTGATTTGACTTCCGATTCCGAGTTCCATTGCTGCCATAAATACCTGCGATTTTTAATTCCACTGCCAATATAAATACCTCTCCTAATTTTTCTATTTTCAGCCTCCCAAATCCCGCAAAAACCATGAACGCAGCCGACAGACTTCGCTTGCTTTTCGAAGAACAGATCAACGTGATGCCGATAGCCGAAAACCTTTTGGTTTTTGACGAAAGCAATTTCAGGGAAGAAATGGAAAGCCGCAATTTTCATACGGCGGTGTTTAAGAAGTCAGGACAGTATTGGAAATATGACGTCGGTGAAAGCGGGCCTTCCCCCGTGGAGGCGGACGAGATCATTCCCCAAGACACGCCGCTGATCAAGGCTTTTCGATTGCTGATTGCCAAGCGGCGGTATTTTATCGAGGAAGAGGGGCAGTTGGCCTACATCGTGACGAGGACGGATTTGGACAAAATTCCCGTTCGGATTGGCCTGTTTGGTGTGATCAGCATTCTCGAAACCCATATGAAAAACCTGATTCGAAATTACCTGCCAACTTGGGAAAGCAGCATTTCGGCCAACAGGCTCAACAATGCCCGGGATCTGTATGAATGGAAAAAGGCCAGAAAGGAAGAAATCGACTTGGTACAGTGCCTTCAATTTGGAGATTTGGGCTCGATCTTCTCCAAGCAGCAGCGCTTCAAGAAGTTTGATCCCGGACTCAGCCGGGAGGGATTTACGGACATGATGAATGACCTGGGAAAACTGCGGGACGCACTCGCCCACTCCCAATCCAGTTTGGGCTTTTCTTGGGAAGAGATCGACCAAATGGTTGGGTTTGTCCGGAAAATCATAGACTCCCCGGATCCGGTTTTTGAGGGTTGAAAAAACGCCGATTTTCTTTCGAAACACTTAAGGGCACTAGAAAACCCAACGATCGGCAACTATCTTGCCGTCCAGCCCCCGTCCACCGTCAACATGGATCCTACCATGTACGTGCCGGCATCGGAAGCCAAGAAGATCGCAGCGCCTTGGATCTCTTGGAGTTCGCCCCAACGTCCCAAAGCCGTAGCGCCGACGACGAACTTTTTCCCCTCTTCGGTATCCGCGATCGGAAGGTTCATTTCGGTCAAAAACGGCCCCGGACAAATGGCGTTGACCGTGATGTTCCAAGGTGCAAGTTCCAAAGCCAAGGCTCGGGTCATTTGGACCACCGCCCCTTTGGAGGAAGCATAAGGCGTACGGTTGGCCAATCCGACCAAGCCCAAGGTACTTGCGAGGTTGATGATGGCCCCTTTTTTACTTTCTTTCATATAGGGTGTGACGGCCTTGGAGGCCAGCCAAGTCCCCGTAACATTGACGTCCATTACTTGTTGGAAATCCGATTCCGTAAGCTCATCGATAGGGCCCCGGATGTTGATGCCGGAACTGTTGATGAGGATATCGATTCGGCCAAATTCTTCATGGGCCATTTTGGCCATGGCTTCCATATCGGCCTGATTCCTCACGTCGGCGGCGAAGGTAATGGCTTTGACCCGATAGGCGCTTGAAATTTCCCGCGCCACCGCATCCCCTTCATTGGCTTTGCGACTGACGAGCATGACATTGGCGCCCGCGGAAGCCAGGCCGGCTGCCATGGCGAGACCGAGGCCTTTGGAACCACCGGTGATGATGGCGGACTTGCCGCTGAGGTCAAAGAGTTTGATGCCGGGAAGGGAGGTGAGGGAGGACATGTGCTAGAATTGAGATTTGAGACGTGAGATTTGAGAGGCTAGAGACGAGAAGCGAGAGACGAGAAACGAGAGACGAGAAACGAGAAACGAGAAACGAGCGGAAAGAAACAAGAGACAAGAATTTCGGACAGAATGGAACATTTTGATGAAGTGCAATATTTACCCTAGACCCAGTTGCTTTTGGCTGTAGGCCAAGGAATCGAGGATATTTTGTTCTTCAAATGCCAGTTGCTGTTCGGGATCGAGACCCGAGGTCGCGGGGAGCTTTCCTTTGAAGCTTTGCTTGCGGACCATTTCCAAAACCGCAGCCAATTGCTTGGCAGGCAGCTTGTCGAAAGTTGCAAAATATCCCGTTTGCAGGCAATTGATTTTCAAAGGATCCCTTGTAATCATTTCCAGGCAAAAGGAAATGTTGGCCTTGTGCTTTTTGCAAAGCGCAACCGCCGCCTGCAAATCCACAATGCCTTGACCCAAAGGAACCTCCGAAAGCAGAAAGCCATTTTCGTATTCCTGTACGCCCATATCTTTGACATGCGTGGAAAAGGAGTATGGCGCCAAAGTGCGGATGACCTCGTTGGGGTCCTCCAAAAGCGCCAGGTTGTTGCCGAAATCCAAACAAGCACCCACGGCATTGCTTCCCAGGCCCTTCAGTATGTCAACCAACTCCGCGGCATGCCAATCTTTGTGGTTTTCGACTGCCAGCAGGACCTTGTGCTTTTCGACAATTGGCACGGCCAACTGGAGTGAAGTCAGGGAATTCTGCCTGAAAAGATTCCAGTCCTCCATCGTTTTGAAGGTTTCATACCTCCTGCCTCCGAGGCAGACTGTACGCATCACCTGCATTCCAGCTTCCTTTGCCGCTAGGATATCCTTTTCAAACCGGGCCACATCCTCTTTGGACTTGGGTAAGGAGATACTCGCCTCCAGAAAAAGGTTGTTTTTTTCCGCATACTCGCGCATCTTTTTGCGGAAATCCTCGGTCCAATTATTCACGCCCACTTGAATTCCCCCCGCTCCGATTTGATGGCAGTGACGCAACAGATCGAATGCATCCTTGAAACCCGGATAATTGGCGCTTGCCGTTTTTGAGTTCCACCTGATGCCGTAGGAGTGGACGACGATGCCCATTTTCTCCACACCAAGTTCCTTGGCGATCATCGGCAATGGCATTGCAAAAGCCAAGGAAGCTGCGCCAACAGTCTTCAGAAATTTCCTCCGCTCGGGATCATGCGTATCGATTAGGCTTTGGTTTTTCATGGGTTTGAAGGTTTGGAATCGCTGAGGCTTTCGATATGTTTGTTGAGTTCGGCGGCCGACCAGGGATACACGCGCCCTTGCGAGGTATGCCTTGTCGAGGACACGACACGTCCAGTGATCGCGCCGGCTTGGTTGCCCCACTCGTTGCGGATATAGGTCAAAATGGCTGCAATCGAAGCATCATCCATCGTGGAATGTGCTGGCATCACGGGTAGGATTTCGGGCGCATCATATTTTTTCCCTGCCACTTCGATAGGGCCTTCAATGCCATGGAGGATGATCAATGCGAGCCGTTTTTCGTCTCCCACCACCCATTCGGATGCGGCCAATGGCGGTCCCATCCTTGCCACGCCTTTACCGTTGGAGCCATGGCAACCTGCGCAAGCTGTCAGGTATTTCTGCCGCCCTTGGGCAAATAATTTCCTCCCATTTTCATCCAAATGCTGCCCGGAAGTAATATTTTGGGTTGCCTTGTAACCGGGCCATTCGTAGAGGCTCTTTACCATCTCTATCTTTTCGGGCTCAAGCTCGATGTCTTTCCTTTTGAAAAAATCAGGCCGTTGCGGCAATTCCACCAAAGCCAGATTGTTTGGATCACCGGCCTGGACAGCCATCGCCTGTAGCATGGACATTTCCCTCCAGGTGATCGGTGATTTGTCGGCCAATGCCAGAAGCCCCTTTATTTCCTGCGGATTGCGGTTTTTGATCGTCGCAGTAGTGAGCATCTCGACGAAAATCTCCTTGTGGGGCAGGCTTTCCGTCCATGATTCCTGAGAAAACAGGTAAGCCAAAAATGAAAATTCCTGCCCACCCAAACTGCTCAAAATCGCGTCCTGCATGAGTGGTTGATCCCCAAAGCGGTCAAAAAGGCCCGCCAGAATTTCTGATTTCAAGTCAAAATCCAGTACACCAGCAGTCAAAGCGAGTTGCAGGGCAACAACATCCGCTGCAGCCGGAAACATCTTTTTCATTGTCCCACCCAATTCGGACTTCCATGCAGGATTGTTTGAAGCCATAGGTTCAGAAAGCCGAATGGCGGTCTGCACGACCAAAGGATCGTTATCATTCAAACTTGACCTGAGAGTTGCTACATCGATCGCGACCAGGCCTTCGAGCGTCCAGAGGGCGTGAAATCTTCCCAAGGCGGTGCTCCCTTTGGTTGCCAATTCACGCAGTGGCGGTACCAGGTTTTGGTCTCCACTTTCCACCAAGAGCCTTTGGGCCATATCCCGCTGCCAGCCATCGGGGTGCGAAAGCATTTCAAGCAATTGGTTTGGACTCATTTCGGCCAGTTTCGGGATTTCCCTTGTTTTGGTTCTTTTAGGGACAACGCGCCAGATACGACCCATGTGGACATGTTGGTCGAGTTGGCGGCTTTGGGTTTGTTCCTTCAGATAGGGAGTCATGTAAGACCCGTGCTGCACGATACCGTGGTACATGTCCACAATGTACAGAGCCCCATCCGGTCCGACAGTGCCATGCACCGGACGAAAGCGCTCATCGTAGGAGGATAGGAACTCTTTGCCTGGATTGGGGTCATGGGCTTCCATGAGCCATCCCTTTTGCGTCACTACGTTTCGCTTGACGAGGTTGCCGGCATTTTCCATCACAAAGATGTTTCCCCGGTATTCTTCCGGAAAAAGGGTGCTTCTGTACACGACAGGCGAGCAGGCAGATGTAAATTCCAGCAATCTCCCGGCAGAATCCAGCGTCCCGGGAATGTAGCCGCGGTTAACAGCCAAGTTGGGCCGAGTGGGATAAATTCTCCGATCGATCGTCAGGCCATGGTCTATCCCCGAATTGGGTTTGTGGTTGGCATTTCTGTACAGGTAGTTTGCTGGAACCAAATCCCCGTGGAGTTGGGACCAGTTGTAATTGTAGATCAACCTGCCGTGGTCATCTTGGGAAATGCCCCACTGCCCGCGAAACTCGGTGCTGTCCCGCAGCCAGGTCCCATTTTGGAAACGGTACCGCAGACGTGACTTGGCGCTGTAGTACCAGTTGTCGACATTTCTCACAAAACCGTTGTCGGAATGCTCGGGGACACCATTGGCGGCATAGGTGGAATCCAGCAGTTCCTTCGAATCGGCCTTCAGGTCCCCGTCGCTGTCATAGCTGATCCAGAGCGCATTATTTTCAGCGATGAGTGCACCGTTTTTGAACAAGCCGATGGCCCGCGGCATCACAAGGCTGTCAAGATAGATCGTGCTCTTGTCCATCAGCCCATCACCATCTAGGTCTTCCAATACGGAAATTCTTCCAATCGGTGATTTCTCTTCAGTTCCTTCCAGATTACTCATATAACCCCGCATCTCGACGACCCACAAGCGGTTGTGCCCATCAAAAGTGATCAGGATCGGATCCTGCACCATCGGTTCGGAGGCGACAAGCTCGATTTCAAATCCCTTCTCCAACTGGAAAGTCTTCAGCTGATCTTCCGGCGACAAGGGAACGGAAACCAATTCCTTGGAAAAATCAGGCAGTTCCTGTTTGCAGGCAACCAATCCTATGAAGCAGATAAATGCAAACGCTACGCGGTACATGGGTTTATTGTCGTGAACGAGTGGCATACAGATCTGGGGAAAATCCTTCCCCGTAGATCCACAGCAGGGAATAAGTTGCGGTATATTTTGCGGAAAGGCAAGCCCCTTTTACAGGTGCGGTTTTTTTGCAGGAACTATTCCCAAAATCGCCTCCCAAAGTGACATACATCACTGTTTTTCAGGGATTATAGACGGTACTTTATTTCAAATTCCAAGAAGCCATGACAAAGACCGTTATCATCGGGGGAAATTTTGCAGGATTCACTGCAGCCCTCGAGCTCAAGCGAAAAGGAGGCAAAGACCATCATGTGGTGGTCATCGACCGAAACGACGATTTCCTGTTTATACCCTCATTGATTTGGGTTCCATTTGGAAGAAGGGAAGTCAAGGATATTACTGTGCCTAGGGGCGACATTTTCAAGAAAAAAGGCGTTGAGTTTTTCAAAGCCGTTGCCTTGGAAGTGGATCCTGACAGACAAGTAGTGATTACCGACCGCGGTGAAGTCGCTTATGACCATTTGGTCGTAGCCACCGGACCGAAAGTCGATTTTGATGTAGCACCGGGCGTGAAAGAATATGCGCACTACGTCGGGACTCCGATTGGTGCCATGAAAATCCGGGAATCCCTGGAGAAGTTCAAAGCCAATCCCGGTCCTGTTGTCATAGGGGCCACCCAAAGGGCAGGCTGCATGGGCGCGGCCTATGAGTTTGTTTTCAACTTCGAAAAATGGCTCCGCGAGCAGGGCATCCGCAAAAAAGTGGATCTGTATTGGATCACTCCGGAAACTTACTTGGGACACTTTGGAATCGATGGAATGGCTGGTGCAGAAACGATGCTGAAGTCATTCATGAAGATGTTCAATATCCACTTCAGGACGGAGGTAGCCGTGGAGAAAATGACCGACAAGGAAGTATTTCTCTCCAATGGTGAAAAGCTCCCCTACTCATTCTCCATGCTGATGCCGCCATTTGTTGGGGTGGATTTTGTCCAAAATTCTCCCAAACTCGGCGCGACAGGTGCCGGATACATGCCTGTTGGGGACGATTACCGTCACCCCGTCTATCCAAACGTATGGGCAGCGGGTATCGCAGTGGATGTAAAACTTCCTTTCAAACCTGGAAAGGTTCCTTTCAGCAGTCCTAAAACAGGATATCCCAGCGATGAAACAGGGAAAATCGTTGCAGAAAACATCGTGAGGGTGGAAAAAGGCAAATCAGAGTTGGTACACAAGCCTTGGGGCAAAATCCCGGGGATCTGCATCATGGATGCGGGCAAAAAAGAAGTGGTGATCTTGAGCAATAACCTCTTCAAACCCAGAAGTTTCGCGGTGATGATTCCCAATGTCATCTATGACTTTGGCAAAGTCCTCTTCGAGAAATACTTCCTGTGGAAAACCCGCCACGGTCTGAGCTTCTTGCCATGATGCAGGGAAGCCAGCTCGATCAAAACCCCGGAAAATCAATTTTCGGGGTTTTTTGGTTTAGAGAATGGGTGAAAGAATGGCAGATTGCTTAGAGTTTTTTGGCCTCTTCCCAATAGACATCCATCTCGGCCAGGCTCATCTCCTCGATCTTTTTTCCCGCTTCGCGTGCCGACTTTTCGAGGTATTGAAAACGCTTGATGAATTTGAGGTTGGTGCGCTCCAAGGCTTCTTCGGGATTGATATCGATGAACCTAGCGTAATTGATCAGGGAAAAAAGCAGGTCTCCAAATTCCCCGGTAGCCCGCTCTTTGTCGATTTGCTCGGTTGACACGGCATCGAATGCCTCCTTGAACTCCTGCATTTCCTCTTCCACTTTTTCCCACACTTGATTTTTCTCTTCCCAATCAAAACCTACACCCCGGGCTTTCTCCTGGATGCGCATGGCTTTGATCAATGCGGGAAGTGATTTTGGTACGCCACCCAAGACGGAAGTATTTCCTTTCTCCTGCAGCTTGATCTTTTCCCAATTCTGCTTCACCGTTTCCTCGTCTTTGGCCTCTGTGTCGCCGTAGATGTGGGGATGCCGACGGATGAGTTTCTCGCAAAGGCTATCGATGACAGTGCCGATATCGAAGGCTTCTTTTTCAGAGCCGATTTTGGCATAGAATACAATGTGGAGCAGGATATCGCCGAGCTCTTTTTTGATTTCGCCGAGGTTGTTTTCGAGGATCGCGTCAGACAATTCGAAGGTCTCTTCGATGGTCAAATGGCGGAGGCTTTCCAAGGTCTGCTTTTTGTCCCAGGGGCATTGGGCACGGAGTTCATCCATGATGGTCAGGAGGCGACCGAAGGCCTCCAATTGGTACGCTCTTTGTGACAAATCAGACATAAAGGGGGAAACTATTCAGAAAGTAAGGACGTTTTGAAGTAATTCCGTAAATTTGCGCAAATTCCATTGATATGGCAACCTTGTATTTGACTATAGGCTTCTTGGCATTGTTCTTTATCCTGATGTCCGTCAGGCTGATTTTCATCAAAGATGGTCAGTTTAAGGGCACCTGCGCGTCCCAAAATCCCTACTTGAACAAGGATGGAGAGACTTGCAGCTACTGCGGAAAGACCGTCGATGCCAACAGTTCCTGCGGCAACCCAGGCAACGAGGTCGACAAGGTCTTGGCCAAATTCAAATAACCAGTCTTTTTTATCCCGCCTTTTGCGGTTTTTTTATTGATTTCTAAACTGTTTCACAAGTGGCATTAATCAAATCTATTTCAGGAATTAGAGGTACCATTGGAGGCAAGCCGGGCGAAGGTTTGACGCCTTTGGATGTGGTGAAGTTTACCGCGGCCTATGGAAGCTGGGTCGTAAAAGAGACCCAAAACCCCAAAGTGGTGATCGGCCGTGATGCGAGGATATCGGGTGAAATGGTCTCCAAACTCGTGACGGCGACACTGCAAGGCTTGGGTATACACGTGATTGACCTTGGCCTCAGCACGACGCCGACGGTCGAATTGGCGGTGCCTTTGGAAAAAGCGGGCGGCGGTATCATCCTCACTGCCAGCCACAATCCTGCTCAATGGAACGCCCTCAAATTGCTCAATTCCCAGGGAGAATTTATTTCCGACGCCCAAGGAAAATCCATCTTGGAAGCCGCGGAAAAAGAAGACTTCTCCTTTGCAGACGTCAAGTCTTTGGGAAAATATACGCTGATTGAAGATTATATCGATCGGCATGTGCAGCATGTGCTTGGACTGAAGTTGGTGGACCGCGAGGCCATTGCCGCAAGAAAATTCAAGGTAGTGATCGACTGTGTGAACTCGACGGGTGGTATCGCTTTGCCGAAGTTGCTGCGCGCATTGGGTGTAGAAGATATCGAAGAAATGTACTGTACCCCCGACGGGCATTTCCCACACAATCCTGAACCTCTTCCAGAGAACCTAAGGGATATTTCCAGCAAATTGAAAAAGGGGAAATTTGACTTGGGCATTGTCGTCGATCCAGATGTGGACAGGCTGTGCTTCATGAACGAGGATGGTTCTCCTTTCGGAGAAGAGTATACATTGGTGGCTGTGGCGGATTATGTCCTTTCCCAAACACCGGGAAACACCGTATCCAACTTGAGTTCGACGCGTGCGCTTCGTGATGTGACCGAAAAAAGAGGGGGCAAATACGAAGCCGCCGCCGTGGGAGAAGTGAACGTCGTCAACAAAATGAAAGAGACCAATGCCGTCATTGGCGGTGAGGGCAACGGCGGTGTCATTTATCCTGAGTCACACTATGGACGTGATGCTTTGGTGGGGATTGGTTTGTTTTTGACCCATTTGGCAAAGTTTGGAAAAAGCATCTCCAGACTGCGCGCCAGCTATCCCAACTACTACATTTCCAAAAACAAGATCGAGCTGACGCCGGAAATCAACGTCGACAAGATTCTGGAAGAGGTCAAAAAGAAATACAAGAAGCAGCCAATCAACGATATCGATGGCGTCAAGATCGAGTTTGATAAGGAATGGGTGCATTTGCGTAAATCCAACACCGAGCCCATCATCAGGATCTATTCGGAATCAGCCACCCAAGTGACCGCAGAGCATTTGGCCAACAAGATCATCTTGGACATCAAGGAGGTAATTACTTCAAGCAAATAATTACCTTTGTGGTCTTGGCGCCTAAGAGGCGCCTGTTCCAACCCAGCCCAAATGTAATGCATGATGAGAGTGTACTTTGACAATGCGGCGACGACCGCAATGGATGACAGGGTCATAGAGGCCATGTTGCCATTTATGAAGCAGCACTACGGCAATCCTTCCTCCGTCCACAGCCATGGTCGGGAAGTGAGGTCCGCGATCGAAAAAGCGAGAAAGAAAGTCGCCGAACTGCTCCAAGCTTCCCCCTCAGAGATTTTTTTCACCTCGGGCGGCACCGAAGCCGATAACACCGCCATCGTCTGCAGTATAGAAACCCACGGCATCACCCATGCCATCAGTTCCCCGATTGAGCACCATGCTGTTTTGCATACATTGGAAGAGTGTGCCAAAAAGGGCAAGGTCCAACTTCACCTGCTTGATGTCAATGAATCCGGCGATATCGACATGCAGCAATTGGAGGACTTGCTGGTGAAGCATCCGAAAGCGCTTGTATCCCTGATGCACGCCAACAATGAGATCGGGAACATCAATGATATGCAGGCCATTGGCGCATTGGCACGGCAGCATGGAGCGTTTTTCCACTCTGATACCGTGCAGACCATGGGACATTTCGTGCATGATTTGAAGTCACTTCCCGTGGATTCGATTGTTGCCGGCGGACACAAATTTCATGGACCAAAGGGCTCAGGATTCCTTTATGTAAGGAAAGACAAAAAAATCCACGCCCTCATCCATGGTGGTGCGCAAGAAAGAAACATGCGCGGCGGCACCGAAAACGTCATTGGTATCGTGGGCATCGCCAAAGCATTGGAATTGGCCTACGAAGATATGGCCGCACACAGGACGCATATCGAAAGCATCAAACAATATTTCATCGATCTGCTCAAAGCGAATATCCCAGACGTCTCATTCAACGGCCGCTCTGCCGAAATGGGCAAAAGCTTGTACACAGTGCTCAACGTGAGTCTACCACCCTCGGAAGAAAACGCCGGGATGTTGCTTTTTAACTTGGACCTTCATGGCATTTCGGCCTCAGGCGGCTCTGCCTGTAGCAGTGGCGCGACAGTAGGGTCACATGTCCTTAGGGCTATCCATGCCGATCCACTACGCGATTCGGTGCGTTTCTCCTTCAGCCGTTTCAATACCAAAGCGGAGGTGGATTATACCGTAGGGAAATTGAAGGAATTGTACGGGGTGGAGGTGTAGCAATACATTGGATCAGAGCAAAGTCGTATGTTTTCTAAATATCTTGCGCATGAATTCACTTATGCGTATATTTTCCATATGAAAAAGCCGCTTAATATCAGCCTCGACGAAAATCTAATCAGCGAGGTGAAGAAATATGCCGAGGCAAATGAAATAAGCATTTCTTCCATGGTGGAGGATTACTTTGAGACTCTGCTTCGACCAAAACGTTCCCTCAAGGAGAAAGTCTCTCTTGTGGAATTTGTCAAGAAGATGCCCGAAAATCAAGCTGAATTCGAAAAGGATATCGATTGGAAGCGGGACTATTATTTGCGAAAAGGAGCTAAGTGATGGCCTTAAAGGTATTTTTTGATGCAAATGTGCTACTTGATTTTTTCCTTGATCGCTCAGACCAGTCTAATGAATTGACGAGGATTTTTCGATGGGTAGATGAAGGTAAGATATCGGGATACTGGTCGATTTCTGTTATCCAAATCTGTAGCTATTACATCTGCAAGGCAAAGGGAGTCGCGATTGGCAAGGAACTCCTCGAGCTTATGCTGGAAAAATTTGCCTTGATTTCAGGGGACAGGCATACGGTCACCGTTGCCCTGAAATCGTCACAATCAGACATTGAAGATGCCATTCACTATTTTATGGCCCTGGAAAACGGCATCGATATAATTCTGACTTCTGACCAGGATTTTCAGAAACTCTCCTCAAATTCATTGAGAATATTATCCATAAAGGAACTCGAAACTTTCTGTTCCGAACATCTTTAAATCTCTCAAATCCACCATTTCCAATAATCCGGATGTGGAAATATGTGAAGGCCTTAGGGGCAAAAGTGGACTCTTCATCATTCATGATGATAAGGCTCATTCCTGAGAATGGTAAAGGCCCTGTACACCTGCTCGACAAAAAACAACCGCACCATCTGATGGGAAAAGGTCATTTTGGAAAGGGATAACTTCCCGTTGGCACGCTGGTATACAGCCTCGGAGAATCCATACGGCCCACCGATGACAAAGACCAATTGCTTCAGTCCCCCGTTCATCTTTTTTTGGAGAAATTCGGAAAACTCCACCGAACCCATTTGCTTGCCTCGTTCGTCCAACAGCATCAAGTCGTCCGAAGGCAGGATTTTCTTTACGATAAAAATGCCTCCCATAAATGGGTTCTTAGATAGCTGTCGGTATGTGAGACCAAAGGCTTTCAAACAATTTCTCAAATCCGTAAGCAACCGGATACACTTCTTTTTATCCGGCAGGCTGCAACTCCAAAGCTTAATTGCAAAAACGAAATTTGGTGGCCCGGAGATTTTGCGTTTTTTCAAAAAATCAGTGACGCGTTTTGCATTTTTTGAGAGATAAAGGGCTCATTTATAAACCTACTTATGAATCACCTTCTCTAATTTTATACAAAGAAATCACCGAACCACCTATGCAAAAAGTTAAATTTGACCACCCCGCCGATCATGGTTTTTATAAGGTTTTGGTAGAAAGGATCGAGGCCTATTTTCACGATAATCAAATCTCAAAAAAAGCCAACGGGCTCTTTTGGTTTAAAATAGTTTTCTACTTCATCATCACAGCCGCGTTATACATTGCCATCCTTAGCGGCAAGTTTCATGGACTAGGACTGGCCTTTCTTTTTGTGGTGTTTGGTCTTTCCATCACTATTCTGCTTTTCTCGATTGGACACGATGCCTCTCACCATGCGATTTCCAAAAGTCAATGGGTCAACAGGCTTTTTGCCTATGCTTGGAATGCGGTTGGAATTTCTTCTTATTTCTGGGAACTCAAGCACAATTTTGCCCATCATGGTTTCACCAACATCCCCGGAAAAGATGACGATATCGATCAAAGCAAACTGGTGCGCCTCAATCCAAACTCCAAACGCAAGTGGTTTCACAAATACCAACACCTATACGCACCGTTTTTGTACTCACTTTTGAGCCTCAATATTGTTTACTTCAAGGACTTCAAACTCTTGTTACAACATAATTTTGGAAATCGGGCTATCAACCCACATCCGACCAAGGAGATTTGGATCCTGATTGCGACGAAGGTATTTGTGATTAGCTATATGATAATTGTTCCAAAGATGGTGCTCGATATTTCTTGGATGGAGATGTTGGGTTACCACGTGTTGATGCACCTTGCCATTGGTTTGTTTATAGGCTTTGTACTTGTGCCCGTGCATGTCACAGGAGAATCTGAGTACAGACTTCCTGATGAAACAGGAACGGTGCACCGCGATTGGGGTTCACATCAAGCTGAAGCAACTGTAGATTTTGCCGCGGAAAATAATTTTATCAACTGGATCACGGGAGGCTTGAATACCCACGTGATTCATCACCTCTTCCCTACCATCAACCATATCCATTACTTCCAACTAACCAAAATCGTCAAGCAAACCGCAAAGGAATTCAACTTCCCCTACCGAAATTATTCGCTTTCAAAAGTCTTGATCGAACACCTCCGCTTTCTGAAGCAGCTCGGCAAAACAGACAACCCAACGCACAATCCCCAATTTGATCTGAAGGCGGAGATCGTTTAATCGCAAGCTTCTAGCATAGGCTTGGCCCCGTTTTTTCATAGCGAAAAAAACAGGTAAAATTTATCAGCCTTTTTCGCACGAGGCCGTATATAACTACAATGCTTTTTTTACCTGCAAAGCAGATCAAACGTTCACATTTAAATCCAAAATATATGAAAATTGGTAATTTCTGTCTTTCGTTTGTTTTGTTGCTATGTCTGTTTTTTCCAAGCATTTCCCATGCACAATTTGAACTCGGTGTGGGTTACCAGTATTCAAACCCGAGGGGTAACATGGGAAACATCCTACAGAAACCAGCTCACGGATTATTCACGGACTTGGCCTACCGAATTCCCAAGACCAGACTTGCGGTTGGTATGCAACTGGCGTTTTCGCAGTATGGTTTCCAGGAACGGCAGGAAACCTACCAATTCGATAATGGCTATGAGGGTATTGTTGATGTACAGGTCTTCAACAGTTTTACCAACAATAGCCTCTACCTCCGCTACGACTTGTTGGATGCGGGATTGATCAATCCATATCTGCTCGCCGGAGCAGGATTTAGCCGGTTTTCTACCGAACTGACGATTTTGGATCCAAGGGAGCAGTTTACCTCCGATTGTCCCAAACCTTTGGAGACATCTACGCTGGTAAAGGATAGGACTTCTTACCTGCTATTAGGTGGGGGCTTGATGATGGATTTTGGATATCTCATCAAGTCCCAACCGAAGGACAGGTACTTCCTCGACCTACGGTTGGGTTACCAAAATGGCGGAGACGTGAGATTCATGACAGCTAACGAGCCAAATGTCGTAACTGGAAATTCACAAGGGGAGAATGTCTATTTCGACTTTGTCAGTGAAGCCCAGCCTGCCGTAGTTCATGAATATCACGCGGGATCAACATACCTCTCTGCCATGAGATTCATGAGCGTCAACCTGGGATTTTATATGAGACTGGGACGAAGGGAATTGGTGGGATTTTAAAAAAAGAACATAAAAAAAACCCGGGGAGATTTGCCCGGGTTTTTTTATTATCCAAGGTTTTTCATCGCGTGGTGGGCGGCCCTTGCCGCAAAAGCCATATAGGTAAGCGATGGATTTTGGGTGGATGTGGAAGTCATGCTTGCACCATCTGTGACGTACACGTTTGGTACGGCGTGCAGCTGATGGTTGGCATTGAGCAGCGAAGTCTTTGGGTCCTTGCCCATCCGGACCCCGCCCATTTCGTGGATATCCAATCCCGGTGCGCGCCGATCGTCCCGGGTTTTGATGTTTGTGAAACCCGCTTTTTCGAACATTTCGGTCATTTGTTCCAGGTAATCCTTCACCATTTTTTCGTCATTGTCGTCGTAATCCACGTGAATCTTGAGCAGTGGTATACCCCAAGCGTCTTTTTGGTTGGGATCGAGCGCCACATAGTTTGTCTCTTTGGGAATAGTCTCGCCCATCATGTGCGAGCCGACATTCCAAGGTCCATATTTGTCTGGGTTGAGCAGGTTTTCCTTTAGCTCGAGTCCAATAGTATTCTGGTCGGCATATGCGCCTCTGTTTGCCCCAAACCCCGCAGCATAGCCACGAAGGAAGTCGGTTTCCTGTTTGAAGACATTTCGGAACCTTGGGAAATAGCCTGAAGTAGGCCTTCCACCCTGGGTAGTGTATTCAAGATGGCCCTCGTATTCGGCAGATATGCCTGCCCGGTAGTTGTGGAAAGCTACGTATTTGCCTAGCAATCCATTGTCGTTTCCTAGTCCGTTGGGAAAGCGGTTAGAAGTTGAATTGAGCAAAATCAAATTCGTATTCAATGCGGCAGCATTGACAAAAATGACATCGGCAAAGTATTCTTCCATTTCCTTGGTATGGGCATCCACGATACGGACGCCCGTCGCCTTGCCCTTTTCCTCATCGTAAATGATGGAATGGACCACGGCATCCGTCCGCAGCGTCATGTTTCCGGTTTTTTCTGCCCATGGAATCGTGGAGGCATTGGCAGAGAAATACCCACCAAATGGACAGCCACGCTGGCAAAGATTTCTTGCCTGACATTTCGCACGTCCTTGTTGGGCATAGAAATCCAAATTTCCCGTGATATGGGCGCAGCGCGCCAAAATCATGTGCCGATCATTGCCATAGTGCTTTTTCAATTGTTCCTGAAAGTACCGCTCCACCACGTTCAATGGAAACCCGGGCAGAAACTCCCCGTCAGGAAGGTGGGGCAGGCCGTCTTTGTTGCCCGAAACTCCGGCAAACTTCTCCACATGGCTGTACCATGGCGCGATATCTTTGTAGCGAATTGGCCAATCCACCGCAAATCCATCCCTTGCCGGACCCTCAAAATCGTAATCCGACCAACGTTGTACCTGTCTGGCCCAAAGGAGGGATTTACCGCCCACCTGATAGCCGCGAATCCAGTCAAAAGGCTTTTCTTGGATGTAGGGATGTTCTTTGTCCTTTACAAAAAAATGTTGGGCATCTTCGCGGAATGCATAGCAACGGCTGACTACCGGGTTTTCCTTCTGGACGTCCTGTGGAATCTGACCACGATGCTCAAACTCATAGGGTAGCATACTGGTCGTCGGGTAGTCCTTGATGTGCTTCACATCGCGTCCCCGCTCGATGACAAGGGTCTTTACGCCATGTTCGGTTAGTTCTTTGGCGGCCCAGCTTCCACTGATACCCGAACCGATCACAATCGCTTGGAAGGTTCTTTCCTTCACTGCGTCAATATTTAGATTAGCCATGGATTCTTTCAGGTTTGAGGTCAGCGATCAAGACGTCTTTGTATTCACCCGGGATGAGCGAATAGGGTTTTACTTCGGTTTGGATGTATTCGGACAGCATAAATCCTTGGATGGTGAAGCGCTTGGCCATCGATAGGAAGTCCTTGATATGTTTTTGCTTTTCATCCTCTAATGCAAGGCCGGTCTGAAGCAGGGATTCCCGCTGGGAAACCTCGAGTTTGGAAAACGCTTTGCCGGCACTGGATTCCGAAAAAGCTTCAAATCCCTGAATACCGGCCATGAAGGATTTTTGCCCTTCTTCGTCGACACAGTCATTGACCATGACAAGGATGAAATCCTGCACACTGAGGTCTTTGGCTCCTTTGATTTTTCCGGAAGGGATAATGGTATCTGCAATTTGGGCCAAAAGCTCACTGAGTGAGGGAGTGATTTGGAGCTTTTGGTAGGCGCTGAGGATATCTTCCTTGGAAAAATCACAGGAAGGTACCAACACCAGTCCGCCTGTCAGCAATGCAAGGCTGCGGAGCGCGTCTCTTCTTTTCATGTTATTTGGTTAATTGTCAATCAGCTTAAAAGGTAAAACGATTTAGGGAAAAATCATACAAGAAATCCGCGGTGCTTGTTTTTAGCCACAAATGACACAGATTTTCACGGATTGGATTCTAAATGTGGGATTTGCCTTCATTCGTTGAAAACAAACGACTCAGTAATCTGAAGGAATAACCCTCGGATACCTCGTTGATCTGTGCCCGTCTTTGAAATCTGTGGTTCTTTCTTTTTAACCACAGATGACGCAGATTTTCGCAGATGGAAACTTATCGGTTGCCAGTGACAAATTGGGGTATTGCACGGCAATAGTATCTATCTTTTTGTTCGTTGAAAACCGACTACCCAGAAGTCCGAAAGTTCAAGCTTCCGATCACGGAAACATCTGTGCCCATCTGTGAAATCTGTGGTTTTTTTATCAAACACAGATGACGCAGATTTTCGCAGATGGAAACTTGTCGGTTGCCAGTGACAAATTGGGGTATTGCACGGCAGCAGTATCTTTCTTTTTGTTCGTTGAAAACCGACTACCCAGAAGTCCGAAAGTTCAAGCTTCCGATCACGGAAACATCTGTGCCCATCTGTGAAATCTGTGGTTCTTTTTTCAACCACAGATGACACGGATTTTCACGGATATTTTTTGTCGACAAACTCGAATAAAAAAAGTGTGCTAGTTCTTCTTCGTGGTGTCTGGCTTGGCAGGTGGCTTGGGATTGAGGAGACCCCGGATCAGTTTCTTCCCTTCTTCCACGGCTTTGTCCTTGGTCACGTTGAGTTTTTTCTCCGCCTCTTTTTGCAGGGAATCTTGTACCATATCAGCCTTGAGTTTCAGCTCGCGTTTGATGCTGTCCTCTGTCGCTTTGAACTGCTCGGTGACCTGTTGCTGGATATTTGCCGTTTCGGAGGATACACGGGATTTGAGCGAGTTTGCCAAGAGCGTCTCGATGCTGTTGCCGCCCGCCAAGCCTACCTTTGGACTGGCATAGGTTCCTCCCAAATTCAGCGCCACCGGAATCATCGTGTTTTCATTCGCCTGGGTGCCGGAGATACTCGCCAAAAGCGCATTGGCCTGCGCACCGAATTTGCCGGCTGGAACCTGCATATTGATCAAGTAATTGATCGAGCCGTCGAAACCCGTACTACCTTGGATATTGGCTTGGTAATCCCAAAGCTTCACATTGAACGGCTTCACCTCCAAGATACCATTTTGGATATCTATCGGGATATTTAAGTCCTTCAACTGCAAGGTATTGGTATCGTTGAGCTTGGTCAAGCTCGTGATGCCTTGCACCAAATTGCTGTTTTGCAACGAGGCCTCCGAGACTTTCACCAGACCATTGGCAAAGATGCTGGAAAGAATCGGCATCATGTCCTGTCCCAGTTTTCCGGAGAAATTCAAATTGGTGTTGAAATTTCCGGTAAGGTGCTGGGCCACCGGAGCGAAGGCCTTTACAGTATTGAGAGATTGAAACGCCTGCGGTATACTCAAATTGACCAGGTTCAATCCAAAATCAAACTTTGGCGCTGTAACATCCCTTGGGTCATAGGAACCGTTCATGACGATCCTACCGCCCAAGGCACTCATAGATGCTTCAGAGAATCGGAGGACCCCTTCACGCAAAGTCATATTTCCTTTGACATCCCTGAGGTTGAGATTGTCATAAATTACCTCGGCTGCCGATACCGACATGGAAAAATCGATATTCGTCGGGAGCTCGATGACCGTGAGTGCTGCGGTGTCACTGCTGCTTGATTCGGTCATCCATTCGTTGACATTGAAGCGACTTGAGTTGAGGTTCAGCTGCCCCTTCAGTGTCTGGTTTTCCTGCAACAGATAATTCAAATAGTTGGACAGGAAGCCGCTTGCTTGGAGCGGACTTTGGCCGACTTGGGAATCAAATTGTGTCAAATTGATGCGCTCGGGCGTGAAGTCTGCCTTGGCGTTATTGATTTTGATCCCTTGTGGTAAATCCGCCGAAGTGTAGGCAAAATTGCTGACGGACATATTTCCGCGGGTATCAAGCTTATTGTACTGCGCTGCCTCCACGTCCTTGTAGGAGCCTTTGGTTTGGATATCGGCAGCGATTTTTCCGGACATCGTGGTGTTCTCGATCGGGAAAATGGCCAGCATTTTTCCCAAATCAATCGTTCCTTTCACTGCCCCATCCCAATTCATTGCATCAAAATCCGTGATCTTGAGCCTTCCGTCAATCTGCTCATTTTCAAGCTGAAAGCCAAACTGGCTTAAATCCACCACAAAATCGGGCATCCTACCGCTCGGATTGCTCACAAGTGCCTTCACCTGCAGCGCCTCGAGGGCGGTTGGGTATTCGGCGTTTTTGACAAAGCCATTGCTCAGGTTGAGGTTGGCGGAAATCGCCGGCATGGTTTGGTTAGATGAATCATAGCTGCCTTTGGCTTCTGCATTGACATCCAAGATGCCTCTCACCGTCATGCCTTCCACCGGAAAGATGGAAGTCAATTCATCCAAATCCAACTTTCCCTTGAGGTTACCTTCCATCGGATAGCTGACCAAGTTCCCCAAAAGGAATTTGCCGGAAATCGGATTGTTTCCAAATTTCAGGTTGAAAACCGGGATGTTGACGGAAGTATTTTCCAAGTTGTTGGTTTCGTTTTTGACCCGCAAATCCACGTTCACATCGGAAACCGGCCTTGGCAAATCCGGATATTGGAACATGCCGTCCTTGACCAACAGCGCGATGTCAAAGGATGGAAAACTCGCATCGTTGTAGATGCCTTTGAATTTCCCGTTGAAATCCATGGTGCCGGAAGTTTTCAAGTCTGCAAAACGCTCCTTGTACATTCCGGGGACAAGGGACAGGATGCTTTTAAATGTGTTGTCCTTGCCGGCAAAAGTCAGGTCAAACTCAATATCGTCGGTCGGCATGGCGATGAAGCCTTCCAAACCAAACAGGAAATCATTCAAGCCAAACTCCCCCTCAGCAAAAGAAAACTTCATATTGCCCATATCCACCTGAAGTGTCGTGCTGCCTTTGAAATTCTTGTTGCTCAAATAATTGGTGCCCTCATAGACCATCTCTCCGACGAGCGCCTGCATCTCCAAGGGCAAATCATATACATCAGCCGTGAAATCGCCTTTTCCGCTCGCTTGGATTTGGGCCAACACCATCAGAAAATCCAGGGAACGGTCATCATAGACCAAGTCAAAATTATTTACTTCGATCAGGTCTATCTCCATTTGGAAATTGCTTGGCTCTGTGACCTCCTCGGATGGATAGGTGATGTCATAATTGGCGCGGCCATCTTCGAGTACCTTCACGTAGAGGCTGCCTCCGTTGAGGTGGATGCCCGTCAGCGAAGGGATGTCACCAAACAACACCGAGCGGAGGTTGAAATCGACCTGCAGCTCATCCAAATGGATCAGGGTATCTGCCTGAAAGGGCTCGTTGCCCACGATGCCAAATTGGCCCACGGTAGCGGAGATATTCGGAAACCGCTTGAACACGCTCAGGCTGATTTGATCGAGGTCGTAATACACCTGCGCATTGATCGAATTGGCGATTTCCTTGTCGATGCGGGCAATGATTTTGTCTTTGAACAAAAACGGCAAAGCCACAAGACTTACCAAAACCAGCAGAAAAATGGAGCCGACGATGATGATTGCTTTTTTCATGGAGATAGAGTTTGTTGTGAATGGAACTTTGAGCAATTGCGGGTTTAGGTACTGCGAGGTGACCGATGCATGCGGACTTTGACCTATTTCAAAACGGAATATGCATCACTTTTGATACAAGGTTAATCCCATTTCAGGGAACAAGGTTCCAGGCCTTTTGGATATCCGCAGCCATTTCGTCATGGATATGGCCGTTGGTGGCTACGATCTCTTTTCCAAAGAGGTAATTATTTCCCAATGAAAAATCCGTGCACCTACCGCCCGCTTCTTGGATAATGATGATGCCCGCAGCGACGTCATAGGGCTTGAGGTCGTATTCATAGAAACCTTCATACCGCCCACAAGCCACGTAGGACAAGTCAACGGCGGCACTTCCCACCCGGCGCAAGCCATGGCATTTTTCCATCAGCTTTTTCAGGACAGAAAGGTATTCATCGATCTGCTTGAATGCGGAATATGGAAAGCCCGTTGCAACCAAACTTTGTCCCAAGGTCTTGGCCTCGCTGACGCGGATACGATGGCCATTGCAATAGGCGCCTAGACCTTTGGCTGCATAAAAGCATTCGTCCAGATTGACCTCATAGACCACGCCGAGGACGATATCGGACTCATACTTCAGGCCAATACTGACCGAGTACACGGGCAGCCCATGGATGAAGTTGGTGGTGCCATCCAGCGGGTCAATGATCCAAGTATAGGATTTGCCATCCCGTCCGGCACTGCCCTCCTCCGTGATGAAATCCGCCTCCGGCAAAATCTCCCGCAGCCTTGCGACAATCAATTTTTCGGATTCGCGGTCGACATAGGACACCAAGTCGTTGAGGCCCTTGCTTTCGACACTGGCGCCGTTGAACAACTTTCTTTCCTCTCGAAGAAAGGCCCCGGCCTCCTTGGCCACCGAGATAGTTTGTACGAGTATATCTTGCAAATCCTTCATGGTTATAGATCAGTTTGAAACTTTCCGTTTTTTCTCCCCACAAAAGTAAGGGATTGGAGCTTGGTTTCGACCCCAAAGCAGCGGGTTCAGAGGTTTTTCCTATAGCCGTTTGAATCTATCGATTGGAAAATGTTAACCAAAGCCTTTACTTTTGGTTCCCTATGCAGGATACTGCCATACTTTCAGCCTGATGAATAAAAACAAAGCCAAAACCGGAGTGCTACTTGTCAATTTGGGAACCCCAGACAGCACTGCTACGGGAGACGTAAGAAAATACCTACGGGAGTTTTTGATGGATGGACGCGTGATCGATATTCCAGCCATTCCCCGTTGGCTGTTGGTAAACTTGATCATTGCCCCTTTCCGTGCGCCGAAATCTGCCCACGAATATACCAAGCTATGGACAGAAAGAGGTTCGCCCCTGCTTTTCCACACGGTAGACCTCAAGGAAAAATTGGTCCAAAAACTCGATCCCAACCTGTACCAAGTGGAAATGGCCATGCGCTACCAGTCACCAAGTATTGCGGAAGGGCTCGAAAAGCTGAATAAAGCCAATGTCAAAAAGATCATCGTCATTTCGCTTTTTCCCCAATACGCCTCAGCGACCAATGGCTCAGTCGTGGACAAGGTGATGGAAATCGCCCGTACTTGGCAGATCATTCCCAACATCACCTTTGTCAACAATTTTGTAGAACATCCACTTTTCCTGGAAGCCTGGGCTGAGTTGGGTCGGGAAATGCTCGAAAAGGAAAGTTACGATGCTTACCTCTTCTCCTATCACGGACTTCCCGAGCGACAAATCCGCAAAGGTTCCGTGGATGGGTATTGCCAACTGAGTGACAAATGCTGCGCCCAGTACACCAAGAAAAACCAATTTTGCTACCGCAGCCAATGCTTCTTGACGACGAGGCTGATCGTGGAGAAATTGGGACTACCGACTGACAAGGTCGTCACCTGCTTCCAATCCCGCCTCGGCAAAGACCCTTGGATCCAACCTTACACCGAGGACATGATTAAGGAATTGGCTACAAAAGGAGCAAAAAAAGTACTCGTTTTCTCGCCAGCTTTTGTGGCGGATTGTTTGGAAACCACCGTCGAAGTGGGGCAGGAATACAAGGAACAGTTTGAGGAACTTGGCGGAGAGCGATGGGACCTCGTCCCCAGCCTCAATTCCCGCGACACTTGGGTCGACTGCGTAAAGGACTTGGTGGAACAAAACACATGAAAAAGAAAGGGTTGCCAATTTTTAGGCAACCCTTTTCGATTGGTGGTCTTTAAATTCACGCGTTCACTATCTCCATTCCGACAGAATTGTCCAACAGGATGGCATCCAAATCCTCACCCGGCAAGGCGATGATTTGTTCTTTTTCGGCATCCCATTCGATCCTCCTGCCGATTTTGTAGGCGAGCCCACCCATATGTGCGGTGATCGCTTCATCAAATCCCTCATTGATACCGCAGCTTGGATCGCCGCCGTTGCGGATGCAGCTGAGCCATTCGCGGATATGGAGGAAGGTCGAATCGACCCGCTTTCCATCTCGGTAAGTCCACAGCAAGCCTTTGTCCGCAAAGTACTTGGCCGTAGCTGAAGTGACCGCGTCTACGCCATTGGCACTTGGGTCGTATTGGTAGATCGGCACTTTTGGATCGATCCTGCCTTCTTGGATAAGGTCTTTGTATTTGGTGGACCTTGGGTCTGCATAGATTTTCAGGGTATTTCCCAATTCCATGGTACCATCGTGTCCCATGAGGACCGTTCCCCTGTCAAACTGATTGCCCAAAGTGGCGCTGTACACCAGCGTCATACCCTTTTCCTTACCCTCTGCCTGACTGCCACCGGTGCTGTACTCAGGAAAATCCATGTTGATATGCATTACATCGGGCACATTGCGACCGTCCCGATGGGTGTAGATGCCTCCCGAAGCGGTAATGTATTTTGGAATGCCCATTTTCAGGATGCAATTGATCCGGTCATAATCGTGTGTCAGCAAGTCGCCAGATAAGCCCGACCCATAGGCCCACCATTTTCTCCAGCGGAAGAAATGCTCGGCATTGAAAGGAATCTGGGGCGCGGTTCCCAAAAAGGCATTCCAGTCGATCGTAGACGTGGATGCTTCGGGATGGATTTCATACTGCCAAGCACCATTGTCATCGTTACGGTTGGTGGTGGTCATGATTAGGGAAACGTGCCCCAGGGTATTTTTCCCGATTGCATCCATAGCAGTAAGGAAGCTTTGGGTCTGACGGTGCTGATGGCCAACGGCAAATACAACACCCGGGTTTTTGCGTACCGCGTCCCTCAGCTCGTACGTTTCCTGAATGGTATGGGTCATGGGTTTTTCGACATAAACATGGACCCCTGCCTCCACGGCGGCTTTTGCCATCGGTGCATGCCAATGGTCGGGTGTAGCGATGATAATGGCATCCACTTCTCCCGAATTGATCAATTCGAGATAAGATCCATACCTTTTGCAGGAATTGCCTGCTGCGTTGAAGGAACGCAAGGCTTTTTCCGCGCGAACATCGAAGATATCGCAGATGGCGGTGAGCTTGACGTTGAGGTTTTCTTGGGCCTTGAAGTCCGCCAGCCTGTTGTCATTCGGATTTTCGGCACTGGACTTGGCCATTTCCTCCAACCACTCGTTGGTGGCAAAGCCCAGCGAGCGCATCAGCTGCTCGCCCCTGATACCAAAACCGATCAAGCCGATCCGCAAAGGTTCTCCGCTCATTGGGCCGCTGGCAGGTGGCGGAGTGGCTTTGATGTTGAGCTTTTCGAGCAAATACTCCCGCTCGAGTTTGTTTTTCTTGGTGCTGTTGTAACCAGCTGCCCATACCGCACCTACAACCGGAATACCGGCGAGGCCCTTCAGGATATCCCTTCTTGAGAATCCCTTGAAAAGATTTTTATCTGTTGCCATGATTTCAGGGGATTAAGTGGTGGAAGATTGGATTTCCTTTTTTGCAAAAAGCCTTTCCAAGCCAAAAGACGTAGAAGTTGGGAACAGAAAAACCACCAACAAGGCCGCGGCTTCGATGAGGTTTTTGTTGATCATCCAGTAACTTCCCTCTGTCACACCCTGTGGATATCCGGGGAATGGCGGATGTGCCAGAAAATAAAAGAGCAGAAGCCCAATGCCAATCACACTGGCAAATCGGGTCTTGAAGCCTATAATCAGACATACTCCGACCACAAGCAAGGCCCCAATATTGAGTGTATCAATGATGGAGATCATCGAGTCGCCGGCCATCCATTGGAAAAAGGATTGCATGTAGGTGGCGCTCATCAGGTAGCCTTTTGCGGTCCAGGATGGACTGTATAGCTTGGTCACTCCTTCGTAGAGGAAGTGCCAGCCAATCAGCAGACGCATCAGCACGAGGCCGAAAGTCTGCCAGGTTGAAAATCGGGTAGGTTGATTCATTCGTTTTTTTGAGTTTAAAGATGGACGATATTAGTCCCTTTACTTCTCAAATAGCATGACCAAAATCAGTTAAAAGACTGATTTTTAATCTTTTGGGAAAATGGTGAGTTTTTGATCGGAAGTGCCGTTTTGAGCCATTAATTCCTACCTTTTGCGAGCCACTTCCATTTTTTCCCTATTTTTATCCAAAACCTCCAAACCGTAAACCAATGACAAAGCGGTTGATCCTACCGAGTTTGTTGGCCGTGATGGCCTGCAGCAAAACCGAAACGACCATGCCCACCAAACAGGACGCCTCCATCCATATCCTGGATTCTACAGCCATGGAAATCCTCGATCCCGAAACTAAACTTGAAGTCCTTTCCACAGGACATAGTTGGTCGGAAGGACCCCTTTGGCTTGAAAAAGAGCAAACCCTGCTTTTCACCGATATTCCCAACAACGCCATTTTTCAAGTCAAGGATGGTCAGAGCATTATATATCTTCAGCCGTCGGGCTATACGGGAACTACTCAAAGAGGCGGTGAGGTAGGCGCAAATGGGCTGACACTTGATCCACAAGGGCGCTTGGTCCTGTGCCAACACGGTGATCGCCGTATGGCTAGAATGGATGCTCCCCTGGAACAGCCTGCGGCTACATTTGCCACCCTCGCGGACAATTTTCAAGGCAAAAGGCTCAACAGTCCCAACGATGTGGTTTTTGATCGGGAGGGGAATATGTATTTTACCGATCCACCCTATGGATTGGAATTCAATATGGAAGATCCGGCCAAGGAACTGGATTTCCAGGGAGTTTATTGCTTGAAAACAGATGGGGAATTGGTCTTGGTCGACAGCATAAGTCGGCCCAATGGGATCACATTTTCTCCCAGCCAAGACAAACTGCTAGTGGCAAATTCGGATCCGAAACTTGCGGTATGGTACGAATACGACTTGGTAGCCCCGGGAAAAGTCGAAAACCGCAGAATCTTCTTTGACGCCACTGAATATGTGGGAAAAGACGGCTACAAAGGCCTTCCGGACGGGATGAAAATGCAAAGCTCGGGAATACTGTTTGCGACGGGACCGGGTGGGGTGTGGGTTTTTGACCAAAATGGCAAACCCTTGGCACGAATCGAAACTGGTGAAGCTACATCCAACTGCGCGCTTTCCTCCGATGAAAAAAATCTCTTCATGACCGCAGACAGCTATGTGTTGAAAATGGTGCTGAAATAGTACAAATGATTCGACTCAAAAACTGCATAATTTGGGGGTGTGCTCACTTCGGGAGGTATAAATAATTCTACTTTTTTGGTAAAGCAGTTTCGATACCGATGGCATGTAACATGACCCGACTGCCCTTCTTTCTACTTAACCTGACATTTCTCAGCTTTGTTACGAGAGCATTATTTGGTAACTTGTAGGCTTATCTCCACAGCTAATTATCGATAGATTTTATCTATCGTTTTTTCAATCGAATAACCATTCCTTTTGGTAACTTCGCCAAACGGAATAAAATCAAATCAATATAAACATCATGGATACACACGGTAAAAACGGAGGAGACATCTCAAAATGTCCATTCCACAATGGCTCTATGGCCGCTGCAGCGGGCAAAGGCCAACAGAACGTTGATTGGTGGCCAAACCAATTGAATGTAAACATTCTTCGCCAACATTCCTCTCTTTCCAATCCAATGGATGAGGGATTTGACTATGCGAAGGAATTCGAGTCTTTGAACTTGGCAGAAGTGAAGGCAGACATCGAAAAGGTGTTGACTACTTCTCAGGACTGGTGGCCAGCTGACTACGGTCACTATGGACCGTTCATGATCCGTATGGCATGGCACAGTGCGGGTACTTACCGCGTGCAGGACGGACGTGGCGGTGCCGGAACAGGTACGCAGCGTTTTGCACCATTGAACTCTTGGCCTGACAATGCCAACTTGGATAAGGCGCGTTTGCTCCTTTGGCCAGTGAAGCAGAAGTATGGCAGAAAGCTTTCTTGGGCTGACTTGATGATCTTGACCGGTAACGTGGCTTTGGAATCTATGGGTTTCAAAACTTTCGGTTTCGGCGGTGGTCGTGCAGACGTATGGGAGCCTGAGCAAGATATCTATTGGGGTTCTGAGAAAGAGTGGGTTGCTCACCGTAATCCTGAAGCTTTGGAAAATCCACTCGGAGCTACTGAAATGGGCTTGATTTACGTAAACCCAGAAGGTCCTAACAAGGTGCCAGATCCGCTTTTGGCTGCGAAGGCGATCCGTGAGACATTCGGTCGTATGGCAATGAACGATGAGGAAACTTGCGCTTTGATCGCAGGTGGTCACACTTTTGGAAAGACGCACGGTGCTGCTGATCCAGGTAAATATGTTGGCGCTGAGCCTGCAGGTGCTTCTATCGAAGAGATGAGCACAGGTTGGAACAGTACCTACGGAACTGGCCACGGCGCAGATACCATCACTTCCGGTTTGGAAGGTGCTTGGACCTCTACTCCTGCTAAGTGGGGACATGACTACTTCAAGTTCTTGTTTGAATATGAGTGGGAATTGACCAAAAGCCCTGCTGGAGCACATCAGTGGGTAGCTAAGAATGCTGAAGCAATCATTCCTGACGCACACATTCCTGGTAAATTCCACAAGCCTTTCATGTTGACTACGGACTTGTCCATGAGATTTGATCCTGAGTATGAAAAGGTGTCCAGAAAATTCTATGAAGATCCGGAGTACTTCGCTGACGCTTTCGCAAGAGCTTGGTTCAAACTGACGCACCGCGACATGGGACCTAAGGCCCGTTACAAAGGTCCTGAAGTACCTGCCGAAGATCTGATTTGGCAAGACCCAATCCCTGGTGTAAACCATCCTTTGGCTGATGCAGCTGATATCGCTGGCTTGAAAGCAAACATCTTGGCTTCTGGCTTGACCGTAGCTGAGTTGGTGTCTACTGCTTGGGCTTCTGCTTCTACTTTCCGTGGTTCTGACTTCAGAGGCGGTGCCAATGGTGGCCGTATCCGTCTGGAGCCTCAGAAAAACTGGGAAGCCAACAACCCCGCTCAGTTGAACAAGGTATTGGGCGTACTGGCCAGCATCCAGGAAGAATTCAACAGCACTGCTGGTGGAGGTAAGAAAATATCCATGGCTGACTTGATCGTATTGGGCGGTTGCGCTGCTGTTGAGAAAGCTGCAAAAGACGCTGGATTCGATATCTCCGTGCCATTCACTCCAGGCCGTACAGATGCTTCCCAAGAAGAAACCGAAGTGGATTCTTTCGAGTGGTTGAAGCCTTGGGCTGATGGTTTCAGAAACTATATGGCTGCTGATTGCAAAGTGAAAGCAGAAGAAGCCTTAATCGACAAAGCACAGTTGCTGACCTTGACTGCTCCTGAAATGACTGCCCTCGTAGGTGGTATGAGAGCTTTGGGCGCCAACTGGGACGGAGGCAAGCATGGTGTATTCACCGCTACTCCAGGTAAATTGACCAACGACTTCTTCGTGAACTTGCTGGATATGGGTACTACTTGGAGAGCAACTTCTGACAAGCAGAACGTGTTCGTAGGTAGCGACAGAAAAACCGGTGAGCCAAAGTGGACTGCAACCCGCGCTGACTTGATCTTCGGTTCCAACTCTGAATTGAGAGCTTTGGCTGAAGTTTATGCTTGCGAAGATGGCAAAGCGAAGTTTGTAAAAGACTTCGTGGCAGCTTGGAACAAGGTGATGAACCTCGACAGGTTTGATTTGAAATAATTCAAATATCGACGAAGAAAAAGGCGACCCGTCATCGGATCGCCTTTTCTTTTTGTGCCTGGACGAGAATCAGGACATGATTTCGGCAACATTGGCTTTGATAGTCTCAGCGATCTTTTCCATAGGCAAATCATTGCTGTCATGGCCAAAGGGGTCCTCAATTTCCTCAGCGATCAATTCCAAACTTACCAAAGCGTAAAAAATGAACGCCGTCACGGGAATTGTGAAGTAGCCTAAGGTCAAGGCCAAACCGAAAGGCAAAGTAGCCACATAGAGAAAGATGAACTTCTTGATAAATGAGCTGTAGCTAAAGGGAATCGGCGTGTTTTTGATCCTTTCGCAGGCCCCACATATATCGGTAAACGACTTCAATTCCCCATTCAACACGATTAATTGGTCCCCCGAAATCGTCCCGGAGATATACATCGAGTTGACTTTGTAGAAAATACTCTCCGCGATGCGATTGGGTACATGGGCACCTTTATCCAGATCGGGAAGCTCGGGATGGGGGCTTTCGTCCAACTGCAGAATCGTACTCTGCTTCTGCAAATGCCGACGAAGCGCTGCGGCATACAGCGGAATCACCTGACGGAAATATGTCCGTGTACTTTGATCCTCGAAAGGCAAAAATACCTTGACCTTGAGCGCCAAGTTGCGACTGTTATTGACCAGTTCGCCCCAAAGCTTACGACCTTCCCACCAACGGTCATATGCCGTATTGGTCCGAAAAACCAACAGCATGGAAATAGCGAAGCCCAACAAGGTGTGCATGATGGTAATGTTCTTGGCTTGGCTGCTTTCGGACAGTTTGAGGTAATTGACCTCCAATTGAACGATCCCCCAGGAAAGTAAGCTTACAAAAAGCAATGAAGGAATCAATGCCCTGACTGTATCGCCTTTGGTAACCTTAAAGATGGCTATCAGCCAATCTTTGGAATTGTAGTAGAACATGGAATAGTTAGGAAAATGAGCGTTTGGTGTGATGGTTTATTCAAAGACCAAACCTGGCGGCTTGGCCATCCATAAGAACAAAAGGAAATAAAGCGAATCGAACGGAAACAGCCAAATCTCAAAAATCAATACTTTCACTTTCCGGATAACGGTCTCTTCACCATGCCATTTTTCGGATAGGAAATCGCCCTCAACACCCACATACCCCAAACAAATCCACGCTGATCTCTTTCCCGGATTTGTTGCCAAGCGTCATCTTTCCAGTCATTCGAGATACTTCATAATCCAGCGCCCGACCATTTGTGAGCTGAATGCTTAGCCAAAAATCCAAATTTTCATACCTCGACTTTGTGGTCACAGAATCTACCTCTTCACGGCTGATTCTTGTAAATTTTGTCATTTCACCATTGATGGATACAAAGGCCGTTTCGCCGAAGTCGCTTACAAACTCGTATTGACCTTGGGCAAATGCAGCAGAATCGAGCCCAAAATAACAGGAACAACCCATTACTTCTTCCGGAAACTCGTTGAACGAATCAAGGGAAAAAGCCGTGGTATCTTCCTTGGAAACTTCGGTTTCCGATTGCAGCTGTTCATTGGCGGGCCGTTGGCAGGAAAAAAGTGCCATAACGAGCAACAAACCGCACAGCTCTATTGATTTTTGAAATGGCATCATAATTTGTTCGGTCTAAATCCAAAGGAAATCTTCCCTGATTTTGGGCCTTTTTTGTCGAAAAAGCAAATTATAAAATCGGTAGGACAACGCGAAATCCTTGCCTAATCGCCATTAAGTCAGGCATCGGATAGGTGACATGAAAACAATGTCTCGATCCAGAAAAGCCCAAGTCTCGGCGCAATGATTGATATAATCCATTTCTTGATCCAGTCAGAAAATAGCAAGGGCTTGGGATTTTGACACATTTCAGCGTTTTTTGGAGCGGCATTGAAAGTATTAAACAAAGGCTTATCTACCCAAACAGAACTGATTGAAGGACATGAAGACAATGTTGATCACTCCTGAAGGCCTGGAAAAACTGAAGGCCGAATTGGATCACCTTTGGAAGGTCGAGCGTCCCGAAACCACCCAAAAAGTCGCTTGGGCAGCCAGCCTTGGCGACCGCTCTGAAAACGCTGACTACCACTACAACAAACGACGCCTCCGCGAAATCGACAAGCGGGTCCACTACCTGCGCAAGTGCCTCGATGACCTGAAGGTGGTGGAATATGCTCCCTATCAGGAAGGAAAGGTGATGTTTGGGGCTTGGGTTGAGGTAGAAAATGCAAAAGGACACAAAATCCGCTTCCGCATCGTGGGTGGAGAGGAGATTTTTGAGCGCAGGGACTATATCTCAATCGATTCGCCCATGGCGCAGGCTTTGCTTAAAAAGGAGGTTGGTGACGAAGCCATCGTGCAAACCCCAACCCAGCAACTTGTTTGGCGGGTTTCGAAAATTGAGTATCAGAAGTAGGCTAAATAACCATTCATTTTACCTCATTGCCATTTCTTTCGCCAAAGTGTCTGGTCTGAAAAAGTTTGATCGTATAGTCGAGTAATTCTACGCCACCGTGCTTTCCATGTCCGGGGACGACGATCTTGGTTTCGGGAAATCCCTTTTTCACGGCCTCTACCGTACCTGACCAAGTATCCAAATTGGCATCGCCGAGATAGCCACGGGTCGCGTCGACTTCCTTGACCAGGCAGCCTCCAAAAAGTACCCTTTCGCTGGGAAAATAGGCGACGACATTGTCCTTGGTATGCCCTTCACCATAGTGCTTTACCAAGACGGTACGATCACCAACTTTCAGCACAAGCGAATCCGCGAATCCATTTTTTGGCACCACATAGTTATTTGCCTTAGCGAGTTCGATCGTTTTGAAAGTAGCATAGGAGGGAATCTCCATTTCCTCAAAAGCCTGCAATCCACCCAAGCAATCGTTGTGGAAGTGGGTCGGAACGATTCCTTTAATCTCTAACTTTTGATTTTTTGTAATCCATTGGATCAGCTCTTCGGAAACCGCGACATCGGTCGGCGTATCGAAAACCAAAGCCTCCTTTCCAACGGTCACCACAAGTCCATTGCAGGGCACCTTCCCAAAATCATCGGTCTGCAAGAAGGAAGTGTGGATGAAAGTATTTTCTGATACCTGCGTCAGTACCAATGTCTCGGACCGATAGATTTCTTGGGCTTGAAAGGGGCTTTTCTGTTGGGCTTGGGCAGAAATGTTCAGGTAGAAAAAAAGAAACATCAAAACGAGAACTGGTACAGGTTTCATGGCGTGATTTGGTTTTATTTTCTGGTTTTTTCCAAAGCTGGATTGGCGAAAAGCACCCGAATCTTCCTTATTTCCAATTTTTCGGGCTATTGTACAAGTTAGAAAAAACTAGTCTGTCTTGGGGAAAACTTTTATCAAATTTCATCCATTCATTTCGCTTAAACCAAAGAATGCCCAATCCTCTAAAAACCAAATCAAAATCCCCCAATACTCACATGGCCATACCTCGTTGCCGGGATCAGCCATTTTCAGCGCAAAACATCCAACGGATTCCGAATTGGTCGTTCAATGCACCATATACCCCAAAGGCTTGCTTGGTCAAGGGGTCGGTGATATCGGCCCCATCCGACAACTTTCCAAATACCGTCTCTGTTTCCTCTACAGTCCCACCGCTTATATACAGACATACCGTATTGCCCCTCACAGGCTGCTCAGAGGGAAGCATCCAATCCGAGGCAGAAAGCGAAATTCCAGGCGCCTTGAGGTTTGCATGGATGATCCTATCGTGCATTTCGGGCGGAAACATCGCTTTCATGGGCGTATCCTTTACTGCTGACAGCGTCAGTTCTCCCCCAAAGCATGCGTGGTAGAATTGCATCGCCTGCTTGCAGGTGCCGTCCAATAGCAGGTAGGTGGATATGGTGACCATGGTTCTTTTCCTTTATCCGATGAATGTACCGATTTAAAGGGAATCAGGAAAAGAGGCTACTGCAAAGTACACTTTTTTTGGAGAGTGATTTCTTGACTTGGCGACCAAAGGTGCTTATAAGCTGAGTGATTTTTCCGAACTTAGGTTTTGGCTCCAAAAAAGTCAATCCACAAAAAATAGACCGGAGGGTAGGCTTTGAACTAAATTATTAACAATTTTTTTTTTGGGCTTTGCGTTCGTGCGGGTTTCGGAGCACCAAACTGTCAACCAGCACTGAACTTGAATAGAAGAACAAAGCTTCAAGTTTGCACGTCACCCCGCCTGACGCAAAACCCGTGTGCCTGTTGCACAACTCGTTGACGGAAGATACAAATTAATTTAGTTTTTGGTAACCGAAGGCTTAACAAATTGTTTAAAATATTGATATACAGTTGTTTAAGTAGTAATTTTTGCCTATTTTAAGACATGCAAGGACGACAGCGAATCCATCCCAAACTCTTTTACCAGGTCAGCTTGGAAGACCTCGTCCCCGCCGACAACTACTACCGGAGACTTTCGTCATGCCTCGACCTCGGCTTCCTCTACAAGGCTACGGCACGCTTCTACGGCACTGAGGGCCAGGAGAGCATCGACCCCGTGGTGTTTTTCAAGATGTTGCTGGTGGGGTATCTGAACAACATCAACTCGGACCGGAAGCTGATCGCTTTCTGTTCCAACTGCCTGGACGTGCGGCTGTTCCTCAACTACGATCTGGACGAGGCCCTGCCCTGGCACTCCACGGTCAGCCGGACCAGGCAGCTCTACGGCGAGGAGGTGTTCCTGCAGCTGTTCAGGGAGGTCCTGAGGCTCTGCGTCGGAAAGGGGATGGTCAGGGGCAAACGCCAGGCGGTGGATTCGGCTTTTGTCAAGGCAAACGCCTCCATGGACAGTCTGTTGGAAAAAGAAGTGGTCGAGGACGCTTCGGCCTATGTCGACGAGCTGGACGAGGGATCCGAATTCAAGGTGACCACGGCCCGAAAGAAGCTGGTGGAAAGGCACCACAGATGGAAAGAGGAAGAATACAAAGGCATGCCCGGCCATGTGGACGATCCCAAGCAGGTGGATGACCAGGGCAACACGATACGGCCCAAGTATCTGAGCAACCATACGCATTACAGCCCCACGGACCCCGATGCCAGGATCAGCACCAAGCCGGGGAAGGCCCGTCAGCTGAACTACTGCGGACAGGTGGCGGTCGACGATGCCCACCACGTCATCACCG